>JANRJG010000012.1 GCA_033875315.1 Candidatus Methylacidiphilales bacterium | reverse complement strand
TCTTGTGACTTACACTTTAGTCCATATGTCGAATAAAAAATCCGAACAATCGCGTCCAGCCAACCCCAATCCGCCCGGCACTTCGGCTGCGGAGCAGCCTCGGGTGCCCGGCTCCGGGGGTGGCTGACGCGGGGACGTTCGCAATCAATATGACATGCCTCACATGGAATCTTCAGTGGAAAAGTCCAGCGGGTGCGACTGGGAAGCTTATCCAAGGGTGCATTGCGGCACTTGATCCAGATGTCATCGGTTTCACAGAGACAGTCATACAAATGGTCCCGGAAGGATACCGCATCGAGTCCGACCCCGACTATGGATACAAGAATGAGGCTGACCAAAGAAAAGTAATTCTATGGAGCAAGAGCCCCTTTACTGAGATTGATATTGTTGGCGATGCCGACATGCCAACCGGCAGATTTGTCTCAGGTGTTTCGGACGGAATACGTTTCATTGGCGTGTGCATACCCTGGCGCGATGCACATGTGCGCAACGGCAAAAAGAACAGAAGACAATGGGAGGATCATCTGGCATTCTGCGCAGGTCTAGCAAGTGTGCTCGCTCGCTCATCCTCACAATCCGTGCCAATTTGCCTTCTCGGCGATTTTAACCAAAGAATTCCGATAGCAAGCCAGCCGATACACGTCTACGATGCGCTTGCACGGGCAATTCCATCGAATATGAAGATTATAACGGAAGGAATAAGGGACGAGAATGGCGGTCAGCTCATTGACCACATTGCAGTTTCTCAGAGCCTTACAGCCTCGACGCCACAGATTGTCTCGCGTTATTCCAGCGATGGCACAGAGCTATCTGACCATGTCGGCGTTTGGACCTGCCTTCAGAAAACAAAAATGCGAACAGACCGATGGACCTAACCGCCATGCCTTCGGCACTTTTGGCACGTCGGCTGCGGAGCAGCCTTTGGTGTCAAAAGCAAGTGGTGGCAGGTCATCGGGGACGTTAGCTGATCAGAAACACCTTGGCCTTGACATTCCGTAAAGGTATAGTTAATATACCAAAATGGAGTTCGAGTTTGACCCGGATAAGTCCGAGAAGAACCGATTGAAGCATGGCATTGATTTTCTCACGGCCCAAAGCTTATGGCAGGACGAGTCACGGCTGATTGTGCCAGCCCGGTCCGAAGACGAACCGAGAGAAGCCATCATTGCCCGATTGGGCGACGTTCATTGGACGGGGATTTACACCACCCGTAATGATAAGTTCAGAATCATATCAGTAAGGAGATCCAGAGATGAAGAAAAACAAAACTACGATCAAGGCCAGTGAATTGGACCGAATTTTTGACGAGGGTGGCGACATCACGTCCCACCTTGATTATACGCGTGCCCGCCGCCCCGGCCTGGAGCAGAAACGGGTGAATGTGGATTTTCCCCAGTGGGTCATTGATTCGCTCGACTTTCAGGCATCGCGCCTGGGTGTTACCCGGCAATCGATTATCAAAGTTTGGATTGCGGAACGACTCAAAGAAGAAAAAGAGCTAACCAGCGCATCCAGCCAACGCGCTGCCGCGCGTGGCTGATGCGGGGACGTTGATATGGCTGTGATTTTGTCAAGTGTGTAGAGTCCACCGTCTCCCCTTTTTCAAAGCGGTTTTTGCCTTTTTTTCAATGAACCGTAGGGAGGCGGCGGAGCCAGAGGAGCGGGTGACTTTCGTGTCCGCTGGTTTGGCTTAGGCTGATATGCGCGGGTTATGGGGATCGCTCCCCACCTATCCGCAGATTCCTTTTATTCACCTCGGCCATAACTTTCGTATCTTGCCAACGTTGGCCCAATCTCAACATACAGGCAACTGTGCCAGTTCTGGAGATGGGCGATAAGACTGGGCTTCGCGAGAATCTCAGATTTTTTGATGGGAGATTGATGACTTTACAACCAGCCATCAGCTAAGAGCCAACAGCCAATCCCCTTCGTAACGCTCTATTTCAACCATTTCTCATCGCCGCTCTGATTTTTGTTCCAGTAGTCGAGCATGAGGGTTTTACGCAGGGTCCAGGTGGCTCCATCGGCACGGGTCCACGATCGCAGGGTGTGGGGAAAGGCGTTATCCACGACGAGCAGGTCTTTCCCGTTGTCATGGGTGACGGTGTAGTGGAATTCTCCGCCGGCGGCAGAAACCTGCACCCGTGCCGTGGCGGTGGCGGGTTTACCGAGGCGGCTGTTCATTTGTGGGTTGAGGAGGGTGATTTGACTCGGATCCACTTTCCCCTCCGACGCCCACATCCGCACCCGCAGGGGCAGTTCCTCGTAGAGATGGGTGGTTTCAGACCACGGCAGGTTTTGCACGCCATCCCCTTCCCCATCCCAGTAGGTGTGCCAGGTGAAGGTGAGGATGTTGTCAAGAAAGCGTCCCATCTTGAAGGTGTTGCCGCAGGCATCGTGGTGGCTGTAGGAGAATTTCAAGGCACGGCCGGTCTTGCGGTCGAGAAACAGGGAGTGCATTTGCTCGTAACGATAGGTGCCGGTTGGGACGGAGACGATCTGGTTGAGCTTGATGACTTCCCGGTCGCCATTCCCATCGGCCTTGACGCCGAGGCGGTCGTTCCAGGGTTCTTTGACTGTGATGAGGCGCACTTCGCAGTCGCGCGCGGTGCCGTAACGGATTTCCCTGGCCTGATAGAGCGTCAGCTCGGCTTTTCCGCCATCCCAGAGGGGCGCGTTGAGGAAATCCGGGGCGGGCGCGGCCTGGAGCGGGAGGCAAGCAACCATGGACGCGACGAGGAATGCGAGAAGAAAGGGCATATGAATTTATGATTGATGATTTGAGATGGATGATTGCGTTGGGATCAGGGGGCTGAGCCCCGCAATTCGCGGGATAAGCCGATTGGATACCATTGCTCCAAAGGCGGCTCAGCAGGAGCTTCGCCCTCCCGTAAGGCAAATGGTAGCCTACTCGAAAGTATCTGGCGTATCAGTGGTTGGCCGTATTCCGGCATCCGACATCCGGCGGCTAGCCGGCATCGTCCGCAGTGACAAGGGGGCGGCCGAGGAGCTTGGTGCGGAGGGCGGCGATGGCGTAATCGCGGTTCATGCGGCCGATGAAGTCGGCGCTGATGCCTTTGGGGCAGACGGCTTCGCAGGCGTAGGTATTGCTGCAATTCCCGAAGCCTTCGGCGTCCATACGCTCGACCATGCCGAGGACACGGGCGTCTTTTTCGGCTTGGCCCTGGGGCAGGACGTTGAGGTGGGTGACCTTGGCCGAGACAAAAAGCATGGCGGAACCGTTCTTGCACGCGGCCACGCAGGCTCCGCAGCCGATGCATTGGGCGGCGTCCATGGCGGTGTCGGCCGCGGTCTTGGGCACGGGGATGGCGTTGGCGTCGGGGGCGGAACCGGTGCGGGCGGAGATGAACCCGCCGGACTGGATGATGCGATCAAAGGCCGATCGGTCGACGATAAGATCCTTGAGTACGGGAAAGGCGCGGGAACGGAAGGGCTCGACGGTGATGGTGTCGCCGTCCTGGAAGCTGCGCATGTAGGTCTGGCAGGTGGCCACGCGGTCCTCGGGGCCGTGGGGCTCGCCGTTGATCATGCAGGAGCAACTGCCGCAGATGCCTTCGCGGCAGTCGTGCTCGAAAGCGATGGGTTCCTTGCCGTCGAGGGTCAGGTCCTCGTTGACGGTGTCGAGCATTTCCAAAAACGACATGTTGGGGTTCAGGTTTTTGGCCTGGTACTCCTCGAAGCGGCCCGTGCTGCCGTTTCCGTTGGCTTCCTGGCGCCAGACGCGAAGGGTGACGTTCATTACTTGTAGCTCCTCTGGGTCATCTTGGTTTCTTCGTAAACGATGGCTTCCTTGTGCAGCTTGGGACCGGAGCCGTTGCCGTATTCCCAGGCGGCGACGTAGGAGTATTCCTCGTCATTGCGCAGGGCCTCGCCGTCCTCGGTCTGGAATTCGGTGCGGAAGTGGCCGCCGCAGGATTCGCCGCGGGCCAGGGCGTCGCGCACGATGAGTTCGCCCAGTTCGAGGAAATCGGCCACGCGCCCGGCTTTTTCCAGGGCCTGGTTGATTTCCTCGTTGTCGCCGGGGACGTTGACGGTTTTCCAGAATTCCTCGCGCAGGGCGGGGATGAGTTGGAGGGCTTTCTCGAGTCCGGCCTTGTCGCGGGCCATGCCGCAGTAGTCCCACATGATCTTGCCCAGTTCCTTGTGGAAGGAATTGACGGTGCGGGTGCCCTTGGTGGCGAGGAACCTGTTGGTCAGGTCCCGGCTGGCCTGGAGGGCCTGTTGGAATTCGGGGGCGTCGTTCTTCGGGCATTTGCCCGGGCCGACGGAGGCGAGGTAGTTGTTGATGGTGTAAGGGATGACGAAGTAACCGTCGGCCAGACCCTGCATGAGGGCGCTGGCGCCGAGGCGGTTGGCCCCGTGGTCGGAGAAGTTGGCTTCGCCGAGGACGAACAGCCCGGGCAGGTTGCTCATCAATTCGTAATCCACCCAGAGGCCGCCCATGGTGTAGTGGATGGCGGGGTAGATGCGCATGGGGGCGTCGTAGGCGTTTTCGCCGGTGATTTCCTTGTAGATGTCGAAGAGGTTGCCGTAACGCTCCTCGATGGTGTGGCGGCCGAGGCGTTTGATGGCGTCGGCGAAGTCGAGGTAAACACCAAGCTTGCCCGGGCCGACACCGCGGCCGTCATCGCAGGCTTCCTTGGCCGCACGGGAGGAGATGTCGCGGGGGGCGAGGTTGCCGTAGCTGGGGTATTTGCGTTCGAGGTAGTAGTCGCGGTCGGCTTCGGGGATGGAGGCCGGGGGTTTGTCGCAGTCTTCCTTTTTCTTGGGGACCCAGACCCGGCCGTCGTTGCGGAGGGACTCGGACATGAGGGTGAGCTTGGACTGGTAGTCGCCGCTGACCGGGATGCAGGTGGGGTGGATCTGGGCGTAGCAGGGGTTGGCGAAAAAGGCGCCTTTTTTGTGGGCGCGCCAGGTGGCGGTGACGTTGGAAAGGCGTCCGTAGGTGGAGAGGTACCAGCAGTTGCCGTAGCCACCGGTGGCGAGGATGACGGCATCGGCGGCATGGGACTCGATGGCCCCGGTGACGAGGTTGCGGGTGATGATGCCCTTGGCATGGCCGTTGACGACCACGAGTTCGACCATTTCGTGGCGGCAGAACATCTGGACGGTGCCGAGGCCGATTTGGCGTTCAAGGGCCTGGTAGGCACCGAGGAGCAACTGCTGTCCGGTCTGGCCGCGGGCGTAGAAGGTGCGGGAGACCTGGGCGCCGCCGAAAGAACGGTTGGCCAGGAGTCCGCCATATTCGCGTGCGAAGGGCACGCCCTGGGCGGCGCACTGGTCGATGATGTTTACGCTGACCTGGGCCAGGCGGTAGACGTTGGCCTCGCGGGCGCGGAAGTCACCGCCCTTGATGGTGTCATAGAAGAGCCGGTGGACGCTGTCGCCGTCGTTCTGGTAATTCTTGGCCGCATTGATCCCGCCCTGGGCGGCCACGCTGTGGGCGCGGCGGGGGCTGTCGTGGTAGGTGAAGCAGTGGACCTGGTAGCCGAGTTCGGCCAGCGAGGCGGCGGCGGAAGCGCCGGCCAGTCCGGTGCCGACGACGATGATCTTGTACTTACGCTTGTTGTTGGGGGCAACCAGCTTGCTGTCCTGTTTGAAGCGGTCCCATTTCTGGGAGAGCGGACCGGGAGGTGTTTTGCTTTGGAGGGACATGGCGGGGCTTTCTAGCTGACGATTTTCAACAACACGGCGGCCGGCACGGAGGACATGCCGAGGAAGATGAGGGTGGAGAGTCCCAGGGCGATGAGGTCGAGCAAGCGGGCGGAGCGCTGGTTGCGCAGGCCGATGGACTGGAACATGCTGGAAATGCCGTGGCTGAGGTGCCAGGAGAGGAGCCCGACGGAAAGGATGTAAAAAGCGGAGATGTAGGGGTTGCTGAAGCCCTGGATGACCATGCGGTAGACATCATGCACTTCCTGGCCGTGCAGCTCGGTGGTGAGGTTCTGGTAGCTCGGGTCGGTGACTTGGACGGTGAAATGGAGGATGTGGTAGATGACAAAGGCCGAGACAATGAGGCCGCTGACGATCATGGTGCGGGAGGCCCAGCTGGAAAGGTTGCGTTCCTTGACGTATCCGGCCGGGCGGGCGCGGCGGTTGTCCAGGACCAGGGAGATGGCACAAACGATGTGCAATACCGCCATGCCGAGGAGGCCCAGGCGGAAGCCCCAGAGGACTTCGGCACTGGACTTGAGCAGCTTGGCGTAGGTGTTGAGCGTTTCCGCTCCGAGGAAGATCTGCAGATTCCCCAGCATGTGGATGATGACGAAACCCACCAATCCGAAGCCGGTGATCGCCATGATGTATTTCTTCCCAAGGGAAGAAGTGAGGATCTGGAAGAACGCTTTCATAAAGGTGGACTAATAGTTGGCCGGGGGTTGGTGATAAGAGACGTTAAATTTTACTTGCCCGTTGTCAAAGCCTGCCTGCGAGGTGCAGCCAATTATTAAGGCCTATTTGATACCGTCAATTCTTCTAATAGGGTGCACAGGTCGCGATTCGGTCGGTCAAGCAGAGCGGAACGCCAGCCGGCGCCCCGGGCCCCCTCCCCGTCGCAGACCGGGTCGTCCCCCCAAAGGATGGCTTCCCCGGCCTTGATGCCCAGCCGCTCCTCAGCCGCCCGGAAGAACCCCGGGTGGGGTTTTTCAAAACCGATTTCCGCGGAAATCAGGAGGTCCTCAAAGTGACGGGACCAGGCGAAGCCGGCCAGCGTGGTGCGCAGGCGGCGGTCCCAGTTGGAAAGCACGGCACAACGGTAGCCTAACTTCACACAACGCTCAACAACCCCTTCAACCTCGGGAAACGCGCACCAGAGCGATGGCTCGGCGAAATCACGGTAAACCGCGTCGAAATAGGCTTCGAAATCCGCCGGGGGCTCCTGGCCATCCCAGGCACGGCGGACGATCCCGCACCACCAGGCCCGGTCATCACTGACCCGGGCAGCCGCCACGGGATCACGAGGTTTCTGCGCCTTCCAAGCCTGCTTGAAACCCTGCTGAAGCCGGTCCCCGTCCGCCTCCACCCCGAATCGACGCGCCACCTCGGCGTACACATGTCCGACCGGTTTGACCGGGTGAATCAACGTCCCGCCGGCATCAAAAAAAATGACCCGAACCGGATTCATGCATTCAATCCGAGCTGGTGCGGACGCGCCGTGTCCAGCGACTTCCATTCGCCAGCCAGATAAAGCGAGCCCAGCACCAAAGTGCCCGCCGGATCTGGATCGGTCCGGACCTGCGCGTGGCAGGCAGCCAGACGATCCCAGCAACGGGTCGCCGCCTGATGGAAGCGGGCGGCCAGTTCATGCGGCGGGGCGCAACGCGGTGAATCCACCGGCACCAGATCGATGGAATAGCCCGGTCGGTCCAGCAGGCCGACCATGGCGTCGAGGTCCTTGTCGCGCATCGAGGCGAAGACGATGCGTCCGGGGACTTCTCCGAAACATTCCTGCCAGAAGGCCAGGGCGGCCCGGATGCCATCCTCATTGTGTCCGCCGTCAATGACCAGGGGGGGATCGTGCCGGACGATCTCGAAACGGGCGGGCCAATCAACGGCAAGCAGTCCGGCGGTGATGGCGGCATCCGGAATCGTCCACCCGAGCCCGCGCAGAATGCCGACCATAGCCAGCACCACGGCGGCGTTCTCCGCTTGGTGGGCGCCGGGAAGCCGGGTGGCCCATGATCTTCCGTCAAAGGTGAAGGCTTGCAGTCCTTCCCTCCGATTCCAGCCTGTCGGCTTCCCATTGCCCGCGTGGACCAAGGTAACATCCAGCTCCCGGGCCCGGGCTTCGACCACGCGCATGGCCTCACCAGGCATTTCCCCCAACACTGCCGGCCGCCCGGGCTTGAGGATGCCGGCTTTCTCCTTCGCGATGGCCTCCAGGGTGGACCCGAGGTATTCCTGGTGATCCATGCCGATGCGGGTGATGGCACAGGCCACCGGATCCACCACGTTGGTGGAATCGAGACGGCCGCCCAGTCCGGTTTCCAGCACAACGACCCCGGTTCCGGCTTCGCGGAAGGCCTGGAATGCCAGGGCGGTAGTGGCCTCAAAGAATGTCGGCTTGCAGCCCTCCCCGGCCAATCGTTGCAGAACCACACGCAACTCCCCTACCCGCGCGGCGAGGACTTCCGGCGCCATGGGCCTGCCCTCCACGCGGATGCGTTCGCCGAAATCGATCAAGTGGGGCGAGGTGTAGAGGCCGCTGCGCAGGCCGGCGCAGCGGAGGATGGAATCGAGCATGGCGGCCACCGACCCCTTGCCGTTGGTGCCGGCAATGTGAACGCAGGCGAGCGACCGCTCCGGGTGATCGAGGGCCGCGCAGAGACGGCGCATGTTTTCCAGCCCCAGTTTGATGCCCGAGGGCTGGAGCGAAAGGAGATAGTGGACGCTTTCCGCGGGACTCATGGTTTTGTGCGCATCCTGAATTCAATCATCAAATGATGCACCCCGTGGGGCTCCGTTCGGGGATGTGGCACGGATGCGGCCCAGCTGAGGAAACATCCCCTCAACCGGCCAGATAACCCAGAAACTTGGCCAGCATGTCGCGCATATCCCGGCGGGGGACGATGTGGTCGATCAGGCCGCGGTCGAGTAGGAACTCGGCGGTCTGGAACCCCTTGGGCAATTGCTGCTGGGTCGTTTCCTTGATCACCCGGGCCCCGGCAAAGCCGATCATGGCCTTGGGCTCGGCGATGATGAGGTCGCCCAGCGACGCATAGCTGGCCATGACGCCGGCCATGGTGGGGTTGGTTAACACCGAAATGAAAGGTTGCCCCCGCTGGGCCAGCCGGGCCAGGGCGGCGCTGGTTTTGGCCAGTTGCATCAGGCTGAACATGCCCTCATACATCCGGGCCCCGCCGGAGGCGGAAAAGACGACCACTGGAAGTTTTTGCTCCGCCCCCCGCTCGATGGCGCGGGTGATCTTTTCCCCCACCACCGAACCCATGCTGCCGCCCAGAAAATTGAAATCCATCGCCGCGACCGAAACCTGGCGGCCGTCGATGCGGCAGTTGCCGGAGACCACGGCCTCATTGAGACCGGTTTTTTTGCGGTAATTCTTCAACCGCTCGGGGTAGCTGGTGACACCGGTGAATTTGAGGATGTCGACACTGGAAAGCGCGGCGTCGGTCTCCTCGAAGCTGTCCGGATCGGCCACACTGAGCAGGCGGGCCCGGGCCGAGAGGGTCATGTGGTGCTCGCACTTGGGACAAACCATGAGGTTGTCCTCCAGTTCCTTGTTGAACAGGACCTCGCCGCAACTGGGGCACTTGGTCCAGAGACCCTGGGGGATTTCTTTCTTTTTGGTCCGGACCGGTGGGCGGTTGGTTCCGTAGGCGGGCTTGTCAAAAATGGCCATAGTGGGTCGTCTGCTTTTGCTTTGTATCAGCCTCGGGCCACCGTGAGGGCCGCCACGTGTGCCGCCCCCGCATCCACCAGGACACGGGCACAGGCGTTGACCGTGGCACCGGTCGTCAAGACATCGTCCAAAAGTAGCAGCCGCCTTCCCCGGGCGTCAAACCCGCTCTTGAGCCGAAACGCCCCCCGCAGGTTTTTCAAGCGTTCACTGCGCCTGAGCCGGGCCTGGTTCGAGGTGACCTTGATGCGCTCCAAGGCCCGGAAAAACCGGCAGTCCCGTGCGCCTCCCCAGTTGACGGGCCAATTCGTGGGCCTGGTTGAATTCCCGCTCCCGTTCGCGTTCAGGGTGGAGGGGCACGGGCACCAGGCCATCCCATCCACCCGCTTCATCGGCATAAAAGCGCCGGTAACCCTCCTCCATCCAACCGGCCAGTTGCCGCAGCCGGTGGAATTCGCCCCGGTACTTGAAACCGTGAACCGCCTCGCGCACCGGTCCCTCGGAGAGATAGCCCGCGCGGGCGCGCGAGATGGCCCAGGTCTGCCCGCGGCAGTTGGTACAATCAAATGCCCCGGTCGGGGTCATCGGGAAGGGCTCCCCGCAGCGCTGGCAGAACGGTTCCTCAACGGGCCGGGGTTCCCCCTCCACCGGCAGGGCCGGGTAGACCAGCCCGATCAGTCCTTCCAGCCAATCTTTCACCGTCTGCGTGCCAGGGGGGAAAGTTGCAGGGCCAGGAACACCGCCAGGAACACCGCGGCCCACAACCCACCTAGTAGATCACTCGTAAACCACAGGGTGTCCCCTCCCCGGTGGTCGCTCAACCCATGGACGCTCTTGATGGCAAAGACCCAACCGGCGTGCAGGCCCACCGCCGCCCAGAGGTGCCCGGCCCGCCAGGCCGTGGCACACAGGACCAACCCGGCCAGGAAAAGACCCAGGCCGCGACGACACACCGATTCCGGGTCGGCCAGACTCGCCGCCCAGTGCCGCCACATCTCCCACACCGTCCACCAGTCCGGAGTTCCGCCGGGCGGGCGCACATCGATGAAGAAGTGCATGGCCGCGAAGACCAGCGATCCGGCGACGGCGACCCAGGGAAGCATTCGCCCGGGAGTGAAAGAAAGCACCGCGAGGAAAAAAATTCCGCGGAAAATCGTTTCCTCAAAGAACCCGATGGAAACGGCCGAAAAGAGGTGGCCCAGGGATTTGGCAACATGCAGTTCCGGATGCCAGACCCGGTGCCCCCAGGCCGCCGACCAGAGGGCCAGTGCACCGACCAAGGCCAGGCCGAGCAGGAAAGACCACAAGGCCGTGCGCAGGGTCCCCGGTTTCCACTGGAACCCCAGCGCGGTCCAACCGCGGATCTTCCAATAGCGCCAAAGGGGTATCAGGAGCAGAAATGCCCCGACCATCAACACGCGGCTGAAGACCCTCCGGAACGAAACATCCCCGTGACCCATGGCATCCAAAGCCAGCCAAACGGGATAGGTGACCAGATTACTCCAGAGGAAAAGAGCCAGCAGGGCCGCCATGGTCCCGGTTAGAAAACGCTTCACCCGCGCATCTTTGCCGCTCCGCCCCCGCGTATCAATACGTGAATTCCGGCCGGGCAGGCCTGGAAGAGCTGCCGCAGGCGGATTTAAGCCGGGCGCTGAATTGGCTTGCCGCTCCGGCGGGCCGACATGACAATGACACATTCAAGACCATGTCCCAAGTCGTCAAAAAAATCACTCCACTGGAATTCGAGAAGCCCATCGTGGAACTCGAGAAAATGCTGGAGGAAATCAAGAGCCACACCCACGAACACCGCATGGATTTCGGGGCCGATGTGGAACGCCTCACCCGCAAACTCGACCAAACCCGCCGCGACGTCTACACCAACCTCACCCCTTGGCAGCGGGTGCAGATCGTCCGCCATCCCCAGCGCCCCTTCGCCCTCGACCACCTCGCCTACATGTGCTCGGAATTCGTCGAACTCCACGGCGACCGCCGCTACGGCGATGACCGGGCGCTCGTCGGCGGGCTGGCCACCCTCGATGGGGAAAAAGTCGTGGTCATTGCGCAACAAAAAGGCCGCGACACCCGGGAAAACCTCATGCGCAATTTCGGCTGCGCCCACCCGGAAGGCTACCGCAAGGCCCTCCGCCTGATGCAACTGGCGCACAAATTCCATCTCCCCATTGTCTGCCTTATCGACACCCCCGGCGCCTACCCCGGCGTCGCCTCGGAGGAACGCCATGTGGCCGAGGCCATCGCGGTCAACATCCGCGACATGTTCACCTTCGAGGTCCCGATCGTGGCCGCCGTCATCGGTGAAGGCGGCAGCGGCGGGGCCCTCGGCATCGGGGTGGCCGACCGGGTGGTGATCCTGGAGAACGCCTACTACTCCGTCATTTCCCCCGAGGGCTGCGCCAGCATCCTGTGGAAGGACCGGGCCTATGCGCCCCAGGCCGCCTCCGCGCTCAAGCTCTCCGCCGCCGATCTGCTGGAAATGGGATTGGTGGACGAGGTCGTTCCCGAACCCGAGGGAGGGGCCCACCGCGATTGGGAAGCCACGTCCAACGCGCTCAAGGCCACCTTGGTAAAACACCTGGCCGTGCTCAAAAAACTTTCGCCCAAGCAACTCCTCGACAAGCGCTACGAGCGCTACCGGGCGTACGGCCAGTTCGAGGAATGATGAGCGCAGTCCGGCCTATTGCCGTTCGTACGTGCCGCGGTCCACTTTCTTGTAAACCTTGAATCCGGCCGACTTGGCCTCGCTGGTGGAGGGTTTGCGCAGGACCTTGGGCGTGTAAATCTGTCCGGGACATTTGCGCACGGCTTTGCGGCAGAGGGGGCAGGCCAGCAGCTCGGGGGCATCCAGCGGGCGGCGCAATTCAAAGGAACCCTTGCAGATCTTGCAGGACCCCTCGACCAATTCGTATTGGTACAACGGCATCAGGCCTGCTCTTCGAGGACTTTCAATTGGTCGCGCAGCAGCGCGGCTTCCTCGAATCGTTCGTCATCGACGGCTTTCTTGAGCAGATCGGCGAGGTTTTTCTTGCGCAACCCCACCTGGGCCGCGGGGACCTTGCCGGAGTGCTGCAACCCCTTCTGGCAGTCGTTGAGCACATCGCCCAGCATCTCGGCGAAAACGGCATAACAATTCGGACAACCCAGGCGTCCGGTCTTGCGGAGGTCCTCGCTGCTGAAACCGCAAACCGTGCAGGCCTGGCCGCGGGAGCTTCCGGCCATGAGCAGGGATTTGGCGGAAATTTCCTCTTCCTCCGCGGGTTCGAGCATCTTGGCCGGGTCGGGCATTCCCTTGGATGCGGCCAGTTTGGAAACGGCCTCCCAGACATCGAAATCGATCAGGTCGGCCTGGTGGATTTCCGGGATGCAGGACTCACAGACATGGACCTCGATGGCTTTGCCGTTCACCACCTTGGTCAGGTGGCAGGTGGCCTCGCTGTTTTTGCAAAACGTGCACTGCATCCCTCCTTGATACCAGCTTGCGCGGACGAATGCAAACAGGGTTGACGCGCCGCCCCCGGCCCGCTTTACTTTCCGGCCCTATGCGCGACAAAGTGATCCTGGAATGCACCGAGGCCAAAGCCGCGGGCGTGCCCGCCTCCCGATACTTCACCACCCGGAACAAGAAGCAGATGACGGAAAAGGTGGAAAAGAAGAAGTACAACCCCTTCCTCAAGAAGCACACCGTCCACCGCGAAACCAAATAAGGCCGGTTTCCTTCTTTATTCGGGCGGCAGGTGGAGCGTGGCCTTTCTGAACGGCTTGCCTTTTCTTTATACTTGCTCTTTATACTTGCCGACCCGCTGATCGTCCTTCTCCTTGGGCGTATCTTGCTCCCTTAAGCCTTAGCCTTCAATTAGCTTTTAGTTTTCCGCTGAGTGCGGCTTCAGCGCCGGATCAAGCCCCCATCGATTCCCCGGTTGCCGATCCGCAGTTTTGGACCGGGTTCAGCGTGGGACCTATTCTTTGACCCGTGCAGCCAGAGGGACTTTCGGTGCGCTGCTGCTCTCGCGCACAATCAATTCCACCGGCAACACTTTCCCCTTCAGCGTCTCACCCCGCGTCTTGGCCCCGAGCCAGAGGTTGAACGCCGTCCGGCCCAGATCCACCTGGGGATGACGGATCGTCGTCAGCGGTGAAGCCAGGTTGGCCGCCAGCAATCCATCGCCGAACCCAACCAAGGACACATCATCCGGCACCCGGTAGCCCTGCCGGCGCAGGATTTCAAATGCGCCCACCGCCACCGCATCGCTGGCACAGACCACGGCGGAGAAGGACACTTCTTCGGCCAGCACCCGGGTCATGGCCTGCTTGCCCGATTCGATATCCAACCCGGCCAGAAAGGCATGGCTGTCGCGGTAAGGCAGTCCGGCTTCCTGCAGGCCCCGCTGGAACCCGACCAAATGCTCGGCCGCCGCGCTGACCGTGGGCGGCCCGGCCAAATACACGATGTCACGGTGGCCGAGTTCCACCAGATGCCGCACCGCCAACATGCCGCCTTTCAGACAATCCACCACCACCCAGGTCGCCTGTTCGTACTGCCCGGCATCCGGCGGGTAATGGTCCAGGAACACCAATGGGATGCGGAATTTGCGCGCCGCCTCCAAAACCGCGGAGCGCTGCTGGTTGCGGGTGAGCGAAAAGACAAAGAGGACTTCCACCTGCCGCTCCGACATCCGCGTCACGGCCTGCATTTCCTGTTCGAAAAGGTTCTGCGACGACGCCACCAGGAGCTCGAACCCGCGCGCGGTCGCCTCCAACTCCAGGCCATGCATGATGTTGCAACCGTAGGGCTCGTTGAGCGAGGGCAGGATCAACCCGATCATTCCGGAAGTTCCACCGCGCAGGCTGCGGGCGGTGCGATTGGGAATGTACCCCAGGCGGTCGGCCTCGCGCCTGACCCGTTCCTTGGTGGCCGCGGCAATGTCGGGAGCATCACGCAGGGCCTTGGATACGGCCATGACCGACAGGTCGAGGTTGGCGGCGATGTGCTTGAGCGTGACCATGCCGACTCCGCCAATCAGAGCCGGGACTCGGCCTCGGCGACATGGGCAATGAATTCCTCACCTGACTTTGCCGCCAGTAATTTGTGCCGGAGGTTTTCCTCCTTGAGCAGGCGGGCCAGGGCCCCGACAGTCGCCAGATAATCGGTCACCATCCGCTTGGGCGTGCCGATGATGAAAATCAAACGCGCGGTTTGTTCGCCGTTTTCAAACTTCACGCCCTCGAGGCTGCGGCCGGCCAGGATGACCAGGTTTTTCACATGGTCGGTGCGGGCATGGGGGAAAGCGATCTCGTTGCCCAGGCAGGTGGATTCCTGTTTCTCCCGCAGCATGAGTTCCTTGAAGAACCCGTCCACGTCGAGCATGTCGGCCTGGCCCCGGGTCATCTCCGTCATTTCACGCAGGGCGGCCTGGTGCGAGGTCTCCTTGAGGTTGAGGGCCACCAGGTAGGGCTTCAAGGTATCGGAAATTCTCTTGGACATAAGACAAACGAGCCGCGAACCCTACGGCATGATCCGGCAATCATCAATGGTTTTTGCTTCGCCCGCCGCCTGGAACCCGTCGGACCCGGGATTCATACGCTGCTCCCGCTCCAACCCAGTTTCCGGCGAAGCACTGTATAGAAATCATTCCCGGCCAGATGCACCAAAGGCACCGGGTTCGGATCTCGCCGGATCTCCACTTCATCCCCGGAAACCAGATCCAGACACCTGGTACCATCCAGACTCAACACCAGAGCCGGGGACCGGGCCGGCACCCGCACCCGGACGTCATCGCGGGCATCCAGGATGACCGGCCGGTTCGTCAATGCGTGTGCACATACCGGGGTGATGACCATCACGGATGCTGTCGGACTGACCACCGGACCTCCAGCCGAGAGCGAGTAAGCCGTTGATCCCGTCGGCGTCGCCAGCAACAATCCGTCGCACATATAATCGCTCAGCAGGCGACCGCTGACTTCCACATCCAGCCGGATCATATGAGCGTGGTGACCCCGGAAAATCACCGCCTCGTTCAAGGCCCAGCCGCGCGAAAAGGTCTTTCCTCCCCGGATGACTTTCACCGCCAGGGTCATGCGGCGGCTGATTTGGTAATCCCCCGCCAGGACGCGGGACATGTCGGTGACGACCGATCGGCTGGCAATTGAAGTGAGGAAACCCAGCGAACCCGCATTGATTCCCAAAAGCGGCACCCCCGAGCCCCGGCTTCGACGCGCGGCCTGGAGCAGTGTGCCGTCCCCACCCACTGCCACCAACAGATCGTCGCCCGCCTGGGTGAACGGGGTCTCGCGCGACACCGCCCCTTCCTCGACCGCCTCGCCCCAGCGGCTCTCAACACCCAGTCGCCGGAAAAGCCGTTTCAACCGAGTGGCCACGGTTCGCGCCCCCGATTTCGCCGGGTTGACCATCACGGCCACACGATGCACCGGATGTAGACTCATCCACGCACCTTATCCGTGGCGGGCGGCGATACCAGCCCAGAAACGACCGCTTGGAAGGCGCCCCTTCCGGCCACCAGCAAAAATTCCTCATTCCCGTCGCCCCCGGTGATCGGCGAAGGCTCGACCCCGAAGATTTTCCAGCCGGGTTGCGCGTTGACCCACGCTTGCACACCCTCCACCGCCTGCCAGCGCAGTTGCGGGTCGCGCACCACCCCGCCCTTGCCAATCGCCGCCCGTCCGCACTCGAATTGCGGTTTGACCAACAAAACCACCCCGGCATCAGGTCCGGCCCATGGCCACAGCGACGGCAAAACCAAACCCAGGGAAATGAAGGAAACATCCACCACGATCAACCCGAAGGTGCCGGTCCATGGGGCCGGTGGGGTCTCGCGGATGTTGATTTTCTCATAGACCACCACCCGGGGGTCGGCGCGGAGAGCCGGATCGAACTGACCATGTCCGACATCCACGGATACCACCTGCGCCGCCCCGGCTTGCAGCAGACAGTCGGTGAATCCGCCCGTGGACGCCCCCACATCCAGACATCGCAGTCCCTGGACCGGGATTTCAAAACGGTCCAGTGCGGCCTGAAGCTTGACCCCACCCCGGCTGACGAAGCGCACCCGCGCGGTCGTCTCGATGACATCCGATGCCACCACCTTGTGTGCGGGACGCAGGCAGGTCACCCCGTTCACCTGGACCTTGCCCGATTCCACCGACTCACGGGCCAGGGCCCTGCTGCGGGCCAGACCGCGCGCCACCAACTCGGTATCCAGACGCGCTCCCATCCTCATGGCCAATCCCATCCACCGATCCTGCCACAGGGCCGGGCCAGCGTCAAAACTGTCGCCTGGATGCTGACAATACCCATTCCGATTACTTTCCGCATCTGGGATGGCAAAACTCTTGCTTCCACGCACAGAGTTATTACGTTGGAAATCATGCACTCGTCCCGTATTGATGCCTACCCGGAGGCCCAAGGCCTTTACCGCCCGGAACACGAACACGATAGTTGCGGTGTCGGTTTCGTCGCCAGCATCAAAGGACTCAAATCCCACGACATTCTCAAGAAAGCCCTCACCTGCGTCGGCAACCTCGCCCACCGCGGCGCGGTCGACGCCGATGCCAAGTCCGGAGACGGCGCGGGCGTTCTGACCCAGATCCCCCACGCCCTCTTCCGGCGCGAGCTGGAGAAAATGGGACACAAGCTTTTCGACGACAAAGATCTCGCCGTCGGGATGTTCTTCCTTCCCCGGTCGAGCGAATACGATGCCGCCCGTTGCCGCAAGACGGCCGAGGAAGTCCTTTCCGCCCGCGGCCTGCTTCCCGTCGGCTGGCGCAAGGTCCCGGTCAATCCCAAGATCATGGGCGACAAAGCCGCCTCCACCGCACCCACCATCGAGCAATTGCTCATCATCCGCCCCGACGCGGCCAGCCTCTCCGACGACCAATTCGAGCGCACGCTCTACCTCTGCCGCAAGGAAATCGAGAAACGCGCCCTGGCCGACCAGATCGCCAACCTCTACATCCCCTCCCTCTCCTCGCGCACCATCGTTTACAAGGGCATGTTCACCGCCAGCCAGCTGGAAAGGTTCTACAAGGACCTCTCCGATCCGGTTTACGTCACCGCCCTCGCGCTGTACCACCAGCGCTACAGCACCAACACCTTCCCCACCTGGGGCCTGGCCCACCCTTTCCGCATGCTCGCCCACAACGGCGAAATCAACACGGTCCGCGGCAATCGCAACTGGGTCACCGCCCGCGAGGCCGACCTGTCCTCCCCCATTTGGGGCAATGATGTCGGCCTCCTCCGCCCCGTCATCCAGCGCAACGGCAGCGATTCGTCCAGCGCCGACAACGCGCTGGAACTCCTGGTCCATTCCGGCCGCAGCCTCCTCCACGCCCTCATGATGATGGTGCCGGCCGCCTTCCGCTCGGAAAAACAACTCTCCGCCGACGTCAAGGGATTCTACGAATTCCACGAACTCATGGCCGAACCCTGGGACGGACCCGCCGCCCTCGCCGTCAGTGACGGCCGCATGGTCGTGGCCTGCCTCGACCGCAACGGTCTGCGCCCCGCCCGCTACCAAGTCAGCACCGACGGCCTCATCCTCATGGGCTCCGAGGTCGGCCTCGGCCAACTGGCTCCCGAAACCATCACCGAGGCCGGCCGCCTCGCCCCGGGCGAGATGATCGCCATCGACACCACCAACGGACGTCTCCTCCGCAATGAGGAAATCAAATCCCTGGTGGCCTCCGCCCAACCCTACGCTTCCTGGGTCAAGGACGGCCTCAAGTCCCTTTCCGATATCGCCCCCGCCGCGGCCCAATCCCTCTCCCCACGGGGACTCGAACCCTCCGCCCTCCTCAGCGAATCCTACAGCTTCGCCTACACCGAGGAAGAAATCGCCACCATCCTCAAACCCATGGTTGAAAAGGGCGAGGAACCCCTCGGTTCCATGGGCGACGACACCCCCCTCGCCGTCCTCTCCCAGCGCCCCCGCATCCTCGCCCATTACTTTCGCCAACTCTTCGCCCAGGTCACCAATCCCCCGATCGATCCCATCCGGGAAAAGCTCGTCATGGACACCATGGCCTTCCTCGGACCGAAGAAGAACTGGCTCGATGCATCCCCCGATTACGCGCACCAGCTCCGCATCGACTCCCCCGTCCTGACCAATGGCGAGCTCGAAACCATCCGCCAGTTGGGCGACGCCCACCTCCGCAGCGAGACCCTCTCGCTCCTCGTCCCCGTCGAAGGCTCCGGCGGGTCTTTCGAGGCCCCCGTCGAACGCCTTCTCCAACAAGTTGATGCCGCCATCGACGCCGGTGTGTCCCTCCTCATCCTGAGCGACCGCGGCACCTCCCCCACCCACAGCTCCCTGCCCATGCTGCTGGCGGTCGGCGCCGTGCACCACCACCTCATCCGCTCCGGCCGGCGCATGCGGGTATCCCTGCTCTGTGACACCGCCGAAGCCCGGGACGTCCACCAGTTCGCCACCCTCATCGGCTACGGAGCCTCCGCCATCAACCCCTACCTCGTCTGGGACAACATCGCCGCCCTCCGCAACGCCGGAAACTTCGAGGGGAAATCCGAGGCCGATCTGGTCAAGAACTACCGCTCCGCCATCAACAAGGGCCTGCTCAAAATCATGTCCAAGATGGGCATCAGCAAGCTTTCCAGCTACCACGGTGCGCAGATTTTCGAGGCCATCGGTCTCCACCCCGATCTCATCGCCCGCTACTTCACCGGCACCACCTCCTTCGTCGGTGGCATCGGCCTGGCTGAAATCGCCCGGGAAACGTTCCGCCGCCACGCCCTCGGCCTCGAGGAAACCGCCGCTGGCAAGCCCCCCCAGGGCGGCTTCTACCGCTACCGCCGCGACGGCGAAATGCATGTCGTCACCCCCCCGGTGTTGCAAAGCCTCCACGCCTTCACCGGCATCAAGGGCGCCGACAAGGCCAACAAACCCGAGGACTACCAGACCTTCGTCAAGGCCGTGGAGCTGAACCGCCCCGTCGCCATCCGCGATCTTCTGCGCCTCAAGCCCCGGAACCCCATCCCGCTCGACGAAGTCGAACCCGTCGAGGAAATCCGCGCCCGCTTCACCACCGCCGGCATGTCCCTCGGCGCCATCTCCCCGGAATCGCACGAGATGCTCGCGGTGGCCATGAACCGCATCGGCGGCAAATCCAACTCCGGCGAAGGCGGCGAGGACCGCATCCGTTTCAGTCCGTTGGAAAACGGCGACTCCAAGAACTCCCGCATCAAACAGGTCGCCTCCGGACGCTTCGGCGTCACCGCCGAATACCTCGCTTCGGCCACGGAAATCGAAATCAAGATCGCGCAGGGCGCCAAGCCCGGCGAAGGCGGCCAGATTCCCGGCCACAAGGTCTCCGCCATCATCGCCAAGCTCCGCCACAGCACCCCGGGTGTCATGCTCATCTCGCCCCCGCCGCACCATGACATTTACTCGATCGAGGACCTGGCCCAGCTCATCTACGACCTCAAGCAGGTCAACCCCCGGGCCAAGGTCTGCGTCAAACTGGTGGCAGAGGCCGGCGTCGGCACCGTCGCCGCCGGGGTGGCCAAGGCCCACGCCGACATCATTCTCGTTTCCGGCCACGACGGCGGCACCGGGGCCTCCCCGCTGTCCTCGGTCAAATTCGCCGGCAGCCCCTGGGAACTCGGCGTCGCCGAAACCCAGCAAGTCCTCCTCCTCAACGACCTCCGCAACCGCATCACCCTCCGCACCGACGGCGGCATGCGCACCGGGCGCGACATCATCGTGGCCGCCCTGCTCGGGGCCGAGGAATTCAACTTCGGAACCGCCGCCCTCCTCGCCTTGGGCTGTGTCTACGTCCGCCAGTGCCACCTCAACACCTGCCCCGTCGGGATCGCCACCCAGGACGAAAAACTCCGGGCCAAGTTCAAGGGCACGGCCGACGGCGTCGTCAACTACCTCAATGCCGTTGCCCGCGAAGTCCGGGAAATCATGGCCGCGCTCGGCGTGCGCAAGCTCAACGACCTCATCGGCCGGACCGAGTTCCTCGAACAAATCTCCCTGCCCGACCATCCCAAGGCCAACACCCTCGAC
The DNA here is from genome assembly GCA_033875315.1 of Candidatus Methylacidiphilales bacterium. Classification (NCBI taxonomy): domain Bacteria; kingdom Pseudomonadati; phylum Verrucomicrobiota; class Methylacidiphilae; order Methylacidiphilales; species Methylacidiphilales bacterium. Next base: position 45,704 of record JANRJG010000012.1, on the reverse strand, counting down.
CTCTCCAACCTCCTCCACATCCCGGACATCGATCCCCTCGCCATCCGCTACCACACCTGGGAGCGCAATGACAAGGCGGACGACATCACCCTCGATGAATCCATCCTCCAGGACGTCAAGAGCACCCTCCAGACCCAGAAGCCCATCACCCTCAAGTACAAGGTCCGCAACGTCCACCGCTGCATCGGCACCAGCCTGAGCGGCGAGATCGCCTACCGCTTCGGCGACTCCGGCCTGCCCGACCGCACCATCAACCTGGAACTGACCGGCTCGGCCGGACAGTCCTTCGGCGTCTTCCTCGTCAAGGGCATCCGCCTCAAACTCATCGGCGAAGCCAATGACTACGTCGGCAAGGGCATGAACGGCGGCGAAATCATCCTGGTTCCCTCCAAGAAGGTCCAATACGACCCCTCCCGCAACATCATCTGCGGCAACACCTGCCTCTACGGCGCCACCGGGGGCAAACTCTTCGCCTACGGCAGTGCCGGCGAACGCTTCGCCGTCCGCAACTCCGGCGCCACCGCGGTGGTCGAGGGCGTCGGCGACCACGGCTGCGAATACATGACCAACGGCACGATTGTCGTTCTCGGCCCCACGGGCAAGAACTTCGGCGCCGGCATGTCCGGGGGCCGCGCCTTCCTGCTCGACGAGTCCGGCCAGACCGCCGGACTGGTCAACACGGACATGGTTGCCGTTGAACCCCTGGCCGATGCCACCGAGGAAGCCTTCCTCAAAGGCCTCATCAGCGAACACGCCGAAGCCACGGAAAGTGCCAAGGCCCGCGGCCTCCTGGCCGATTGGGAACAGACCAAGGCCAAATTCCGCGTCATCCGACCCCACCCCGCCGCCGTCGCCCTGACCCCGGTCGCCGCCAAACCCTGATTCATCCCCCCATTCATTCGTTTACGGCCCCAAAGCTGCTCCATGCCCCCTATGCAAGTCGCCACCCAGCTCGCCCTCTTCCTGGCCAACAAGCCCGGCACCCTGGCCGAGGTCTGCTCGGTCCTCTCCAAGGCCAAGATCAATATCTACGCCATCAGCACCTCCGACACCATCGACCACTCCGTCGTCCGGCTCGTCGTCGACCACCCCCAGAAGGCCATCCGCGCCTTCGAGGATCACAACACCTTGGTGGTGGAAAATGAAGTCATCATGATCGAGGGCGCCAACAAACCGGGCAGCCTGGCCAGCATCTCGCGCAAGCTCAGCGAGGCCAAAATCAACATCGAATACGCCTACTGCGCCACCAACCCGACTTCCGACACCGGGCTCCTCATCCTCCGGCCCGCCAATGTGGCCAAAGCCCTCAAGGTCCTCAACACCAAGTAGCACGCTTTCCATTCAATCGGCAACAATTCCCCCTCGTTCTCTCCATCCATGTGAGAACGAGAATGAGAAAGAGTGCGAGTACGATTTGCTGATGAAACGCGCTCTGCCCTCCACCCTCCCGTAGCGAAGCGAAGGCGGACGCCCTCCCTCCACCAAGGATTGCTTTAAGGCCCGGGGATGCTATTCATCAGGAATGCCCTCGTTAACCCCCGAACAACAGGACGCCATCGATCGCGCCCTCTTCGCCGGCCATAAAATCGAGGCCATCAAGATCTACCGCGACCACGTTCACTGCGACCTCAAAGACGCCAAGGACACGATGGACCAGCGCGAAAGAGAGCTCCGCTTGTCCCAGCCTTCGCGCTTCGAACCGGCCAAGGCCGGCTGCCTCGGACTCCTCTTCCTTTCCGGAATCACCTCCTGTTCCCTGGTCTGGCTCCTCACCTGACAGGCCTGATATCAAAAATGACTACTCAACAGATTTTGTCGGGCGGCAATCCATTCCGTCTGTTCCGTTGAATCTCGTCTGAGACCCCTTTTATTCCCGATACTCCCGATAAACCCATATCACCCCGAAAACACCAACATTCCCATGAACCATCTCCTGAAAATCACCGCCCTTCTGGGCCTCATCACCACTTCCGCCGTTCAGGCGGCCGACCTGCCCTCCACCGTCGAACAGTCCCATGAGATCCTCCTGGGTCGCCAATCCTCCGCCTCCCCCATCCCCCAGAAGGAACTGGATGAAGCCAAGGGTGTCGCCATCATCGACATCACCAAGGGCGGCTTCGTCGTCGGCGGCATCGGCGGCGACGGCGTGGTGCTCGTCAAAATCAAGTCCGGCCTCGGTGGCTTCCTCGGCGCCCGCAATTGGAGCGCTCCCATCCCCATCGGCTTCAGCGGCGGATCCTTCGGCGCCCAAATCGGCGGGTCCAACACCAAGGCCATCGTCCTGCTCAACAGCGACCGAGCGGTCGAACGCTTCACCAAGCCCGGCAAGGTCGGCTGGAGTGCCAGCGCCACCGGTACCGTCGGCGGCGACCACCGGAGCGAACAAGAGGGCGGCCTGCTCAACGATTCCGATATCAAGATCTTCCAATCCACCGAAGGCCTCTACGGAGGTGCGGTCTTCGGCGGCTCTTCCCTCTCCATCAACAACAAGGCCATCTCCCGCACCTACGGCTCCGGAAAAGGCGTCCGCGACATCCTCGAAGGCGGCGTCTCCGCGCCTCCCTACGCCAAAAAACTCGTCGAAGTCCTCAACGGCAAACGCTGAGTTTGTGGTCTGATTGACTTTTTTTTTACCCTATTGCATAGACTGTGCGACAGGGTCAACGATAGGCGAGGCTCCTGGCTCCCCCGTAGGTGTTCTGGGCCGAGCCGGTTCGATGTCTTGCTTCCAAGGGCGGCTCAGCGGGAGCTTCGCCCTCCCGTAAGGCACCTGTTCGACTACCCACCCCTTTTCCTGTCTTTCTATAGCCTGACAAAAAACGCCCTCCCCCTCTGCGCGAGGAAGCGTCTTCATCCTTCTCACTGTAGCCGGGGAATCCCTTCCCCGGTGCCCCCTTCCAAGGCAACTCTCGCGCAGAGGCGCTGAGACGCGGAGGATGAGAGATAGTGAACGTCAATCAACTTGAAACTTGATACTCCTGTCCGCCATAGCCTTGGCGAAGGCGGATAAGACTGAAAAACTCTGCCCCCCCTCTCTGCGCCTCCGCGACTCCGCGCGAGTTAAACTGCCTTTATCCGCCAAGGCTTGTCCCAAGGTCCAATTTCAGCGCGGCTCTTCCACCCAGACTCCCTCGCGTTCCACCAATCGCCCGGCACTGGCCTTGGCCAGGCGATCCTGGATCGCCCGCCCCAGACCCGCCGTGGGAACCGCTTCGGCGATGATCCGTCGCACTCCGGATCCGTCCAGTTCGCGCAGGAGGGCGAACAACCGCGAAGCCGCTTCCGCAGGTTCCTGGTGAGGGGTCAACACCGCAACCGGTCCCGCGTGGGCCGGGGCCTCATGCCAGACCAACAGCGCCGAATCACGGTCAAACGGCCCCCGATCTTTCAGTCTACCCTCCACCAACCACAGCGGCGTGCGCGGCGCGTAGTGGTGGGCCAGCAATCCCGGGGCCTTGATCGCCTCCCCCGCCGTGGCCAGTTCCAATGGCCCGGTCACTTCCTCAATCTCCTCCTGGGCAATCGCCCCATGACGCAACAAAACCGGACGGGTTCCCGTGCAATCGATGATGGTCGATTCAATCCCCCGGATACAGGCCCCGCCATCCAGCACCAGTGCCAGGTCGTTCCCTAACTCCGTTTCCACCGCCTCCGCCGTGGTCGGACTGAGCCGCCCGAAGGGATTGGCACTGGGGGCGGCCAGCGGGCCGCCAAACGCACGCAGCACCTGCTGCGCGACCGGGTGCGCCGGACAGCGAACCGCTACCGTGTCCATGCCCGAGGTGACCAAATCCGGCACCTCCGGACGTCGCGGCAGGACCAAAGTCAGCGGCCCGGGCCAGAATCGCGCCATGAGTTTCAGCGCCAGGGGCGGAACGTCCGCCGCCACCCGTTCCAATCCGGCCGCATCCGGCACATGCAGGATCAGGGGGTCAAAGGTGGGCCGCTGCTTGATTTCAAAGATGCGCGCCACCGCCTGCGGGTTGAATCCGTCGCCGGCCAGGCCGTAGACCGTTTCCGTCGGCAACCCGATGCATGCCCCCGCCCGCAGGGCTGCCACCGCCCGGGCCATCGACGACTCATCCACCGGCAGGATCATCGGAAAAACCTAGAGGACCCCGACCCGCATTCCAAGCCCCGAGCACTTCCTGTTTGATCACCACCTCGTTTTCGCACTCTTACTCCTTCTCGTTCTCTCCCCCTGTCGAGATCTCACCTTTTCACTCCCTCTCCCTGCCGGGTTGCCATTCTACCTCCCGCCTCTTATCCTCGCCCCCATGACCGTCCCCCCGCCCGACAGCGCCATCCTCCGCGAGGCCGCCGCCCGCGGCCTTGGCGAAGACCTGGGCCCGGCCGACATCACCTCCCTCGCCGTCGTCGACCCCGCACGCACCGCCCGGGCCCGCATCTTCGCCAAACAACCCGGAACCCTCTCCGGCCTCGTCGTGGCCGAAACCGTTTTCCGCGAAGTCCACTCCGGTCTCCGCTTGACCGCACGGACGACGGACGGCTCCCCCCTTGCTGCCGGCGACACCGTGCTGGAAATCGCAGGTCCCGCCGCCGCCATCCTCACCGGGGAACGCACCGCCCTCAACTTCCTCCAACACCTCTCCGGTATCGCCACCTTCACCCGCCGCTTCGTCGACGCCACCGCCGGAACGTCTTGCCGCATCCTCGATACCCGCAAGACCCTGCCCGGCCTGCGTGCCCTGGAAAAGTATGCCGTACGCTGCGGTGGCGGTCACAACCACCGCATGGGCCTCTACGATGCCTTCATGATCAAGGACAACCACGTTGCCCTGATGAATGGACCCGGAGGCCTGGCCGAGGCCGTCCGCCGGGCCCGCGCCTTCCAACCCGACGCCCACCTCACCGTCGAGGCCGACACTCTTGAGCAAGTCGGCCTCCTCGCCACGCTCGACCTCGACCTCAACCGTATTCTCCTCGACAACATGGGCACCCCCACCCTCCGCGAAGCCGTAGCCCTAACGGCAGGTCGCTGCGAGTTGGAAGCTTCCGGGAACATGACCCTGGACCGCATCCCCGAGGTGGCCGCCACCGGGGTCGACTTCATTTCCGTCGGAGCCCTGACCCATTCCGCCACCGCCCTCGACTTCAGCCTGGAAATCCTGCCCTCATGAAAAAGCCCACCGCCCCGGCCCATTGGCCCATTGCCCTCGCCATCCTCCTCGGCATCGGCTGCGGCCAATTGACCCGCCTGGGCGTCGGGGGCAGCACCTTTGGTTTTGGCGGCATCGGTGGGATATCCTTGGTCGAAGCCTACGCCTTCCTCGGTTCGCTTTTTCTCCGTGCCCTGCAAATGCTCATCGTTCCCCTGGTCTTTTCGGCGGTGATCAGTGGCGTGGCCGGACTGGCCCGCGATCACTCCTTTTCGCGGCTCGGCTGGCGCACCCTGGCCTACTACCTCGGCACCGGCACCCTGGCCATCGTCACCGGACTGCTCCTGGTCAACCTCCTCGGCCCCGGCCGCGTCGATCCCGCCACCGCCCAGCGCCTGCTCGGTTCCACCGCCGGCGAACAGGTCGTGCAGTCGCTCGGTACGGCTTCGGGCGCCGACTTCGTCACCGTCTTCCTGCGCATGGTCCCGCCCAACCTCTTGGAAGCCGCCCGCGACAACGGCCAGCTCATCGGCCTGATCTTCTTCGGCATGCTCTTCGGCTACTTTTCGACCAAGCTCCCGGAGGAGCTATCCACCCCCGTTCTGGCTTTCGCCCGCGGCGTTTACGAGATCATGATTCTGCTCACCGAGTGGGTTTTGAAGTTTGCCCCGATTGGGGTCTTCGGACTGGTGGCCAAGGTTTCCTCCACCACCACGCCCGCCGATGTGCTCAGCCTGGCCCTATTCGGGGGCACCGTGCTCGCCGCCCTGCTCATCCACGGCCTGGTCACCTTGCCGCTCCTCCTCCGCTTTATCGCCCGCGTCAACCCCTGGGCCCACTATCGCGCCATGGGGCCCGCCCTCCTGACTGCCTTTTCCACCAGTTCCTCCAACGCCGCCCTGCCCGTCTCGATGGATTGCTTGGAGCACCGGTCAGGTGTCAGTCGGAAAACCATCAGCTTCGTCATCCCCATCGGGGCTTCCATCAACACCGATGGCACCGCCCTCTACGAATGTGTGGCCGTGCTCTTCATCGCCCAGCTCGCCGGGGTCGACCTCTCCCTGGCCCAGCAGGCCTTGGTGGTCCTGATGGCCCTGCTGACCGGTTTCGGGATGGCCGGCATCCCCTCGGCCAGCCTGGTCGCCATCATGGTCATCCTCCAGGCCCTCCACTTGCCCGTCGAAGCCGTGGGCGTGCTCTTGGTCTTCGACCGCATCCTCGACATGGCCCGTACGACCCTGAATGTCTTCGGTGACAGCTGTGGCGCCCTGATGATCGCCCGCCTCGAAGGGGAAAAAACGTTCGTCGGTCGGGATTGAGCGAGAAGAGATATTCTATCAGCTTTCGGCTTTCGGCTGTCAGAGATCCCAGATCCTGAATCCTGAATTCATTCAGCCCTCCCCTCCGTAGCGAAGCGCAGGCCGCGCCATAGCTTCTAGCGTGGGCGGGTCCGCCCCCCTTCCTCAGACTCCCTTGATCCTGAATCCGAATTCCTTTTCGTCTACCAGCTTGCATCTTTCCACTCGCCTCAACCGTCAAGTTGCAGCAATCATGACTCGACCATAAATATATGAGCACTTCCGTTCAGAAGCTTCTGCTTGGAGTAGTCTGCTTTCTTTCTATCATCGTGTCGCTAAAGGCAGGCGGTTCTCAAAAACAAGGCATTGGTTTCTGGAGCTTCAAGGGTGCCGGGATTGGCCTGAACGAGCTGGGCGCCTCATGGTGTTATAATTGGCAAAATGAGGCTCCTGCGGATCTCCGAGCCGAAATCGAATTTGTGCCGATGATTTGGGACGAGAAGGACGTTCAGGATTCTGCACTCAAAGAAGCCAAGAAACACGGGACTATACTTTTGGGTTTCAATGAGCCAGATCACTTGAAACAAGCAAATATGTCTGTTGAGCTGGCATTAAAGTTGTGGCCCCAATTGGAGGCAACGGGAATGCGGCTGGGCAGTCCCTCTACTGCTGGCGGCGCTGACAAGAAGGATAGCTGGTTTGGACAGTTCATGAGGCAGAGCATGGAAAGGGGCTATCGGATCGATTTTGTTTGTGTTCATTATTACGAAAGCAATTTTTCGGACCCTATAGAGGGAAGCAAAAAACTCAAAGCATTCCTTGAGAGCGTTTATGGATTGTATAATAAACCCATTTGGCTGACAGAATTTGCTTTATCCAACTGGAAGACCCCCGCTCATCCTGATCAACAGCGGGCCTATATGGAAGCAGTGCTCCCCATGCTTGAAAGCCTGCCGTTTGTCGAACGCTATGCATGGTTTGCATTACCCCCCAACCCGCATGGAGATGAAGGCGCCTTAGCGGGTTCCAATCTCTGTGACAACGAAGGAAAACTCAACTCCCTCGGGAAAACCTATCAAAGGCCAAATCTCCACTGAAGCATCAATGAGTGCATCATCAAAGGCGCATGGGTGCAGCCCTTGAAAATTGAATCAATCCAAGTGGCGTTCCACCCATGGTTCTTGATGGGTTCTATTCCTTGCACGTTGCCAGTTAGCACCTCTTAACAGAGGGACACAGACTCGTCTCGCCATGGACAGACGAAGCCGGATCGTGTTTCTGGGTGCGCAGACCGATGGTCCTAAGGTGGACATGTCGAATTTCCGTTGCAGGAGGGACGGAAACCTGAACGGGGAAAGGATTCCCCCGTCTACAGGAGGGGAGGAAAGATTGTTGATGGATGATTGCGGATTGATGATTTGATCCAGATCCGTCCACTGTTTGATAGCCGATAGCTGACAGCTGATAGCCGACAGCAGATAGCAGATCACCCAAACCAATCAAACCGGAGCCAGCGCTTTGGTGGCCAGTTCGGTTTTGGCCCGCTGCAGGAAGTCGGCAAAGGGCATGGCGCCTTCGTCGCCCTTCCAGCGGGAACGCACCGCCACCTGCCCGGCCTCGGCCTCGCGCTTGCCGATGACCAGCATATAGGGAACCTTGTCGAGCTGGGCCCGGCGGATCTTGGCCCCCATCTTGTCGGGCTGTTCGTCGTTGTGCACCCGGAACCCGGCCGCACGCAATTGCTCCTCCAACTGCCGGGCAAAGGGCAACTGGTCGTCGGTGATCGGGATCAGGCGGATCTGCTCGGGTGAGAGCCAGAGCGGGAAGGCGCCGGAGAAGTGCTCGATGAGCACGCCGCAGAAACGCTCCATCGAACCGAAGGGCGCGCGGTGGATCATGACCGGGCGGTGCTTGTGGTTGTCGGCCCCGATGTAGTTCAAATCGAAGCGTACGGGCAGGTTGTAGTCCACCTGCACGGTGCCGAGCTGCCATTCGCGGCCGATGACGTCCTTGACCACGAAGTCGATCTTGGGCCCGTAGAACGCGGCCTCGCCCGCCTCCTCCGAGTAGGGCACGCCCAAGGTCTTGGCGGCCTCGCGGCAGGCGGCCTCGGCCTTGTCCCAACTGGCCGGATCTCCGGTGAATTTGCTCGAGTCCGGGTCGCGCAAACCGATGCGCACGCGGTAATCCCCGATGCCCAGGGTGGCCAGGACGGTCTTGACCAAGGAGAGACATCCCTGGATTTCCTGCGAGACCTGTTCCTCGGTGCAGAAGATGTGCGCGTCGTCCTGGGTGAAGCCGCGCACCCGGGTCATGCCGCCGAGTTCGCCCGATTGTTCCCAGCGGTAGACCGTGCCGAACTCCGCCAGCCGCACCGGCAGGTCACGGTAGGAACGCGGTTGGGAATCGAAAATCTTGATGTGGAACGGGCAGTTCATCGGCTTGAGCAGGTAGCCGTCGACTTCGCCCTTATCGAGGAGGTTCGTCAGTTCGGAACAGTGGCATCCGTCGTCGCTCAGTTTTTGGAGGGTGTCTTTTTCCACCAGCGGGGGGAATTGCGAATCCCGGTAATAGGGGAAGTGCCCGGAGGTGCGGAAGAGTCCCAGCTTGCCGATGTGCGGGGTGAAGACCTGGGAATAGCCCTGCTTGTTCAGTTCCCCGGAGATGAACTGCTGCAATTCGTTGCGGATGATCCCGCCCTTGGGCGTCCAGAGGACCAGCCCCTGCCCCACGGCCTCGTCGATGTGGAACAACTGGAGTTCGCGGCCCAGCCGGCGGTGGTCCCGTTGTTTGGCCTGTTCCTGCTGCTCCAGGTAGGCCGCCAGTTCGTCCTTGCTGGGAAAGGCGGTGCCGTAGATGCGCTGGAGCTGCTTGTTCTTTTCATCACCACGATGATAGGCACCGGCCACGGACAGCAATTTGAAGGCCTTGAGCTTGCTGGTGTAATTGACATGGGTGCCGGCGCAGAGGTCGAGGAATTCGCCGTTCTTGTAGAAGGAAATGGCCTCGCCTTCCGGGATGTCGGCCAGGCGTCCGAGTTTGTAGCGTTCCTGTCCGAAGGCCTTGATTTTGGCCACCGCTTCTTCGCGCGAACACTCCAGGCGCTCGAAGCGCTGGTTCTCGCCCGCGATCTTCTTCATTTCCACCTCGAGCTTTTCCAGGTCCTCGGCGGTGAATTTGTGGTCGAGGTCGATGTCGTAGTAAAAGCCCTGGTCGGTGGGGGGGCCGATGTCCAATTGGGCCTGGGGGAAGAGGCGAAGGACCGCCGTCGCCAGCACATGGGAGCAGGAGTGGCGCAGTTCTTCCAAAGGGGACATGGTTTTCATAGATGACAAAAGTTTAGAGGGGACCGGTGACAGAGGTCAATGCGCCCTCTTCAAGCTATCCTGGCCAGTGTGTAGCCCTCTTTCCCGTCCTTGGCCGCCCAACCCCTCGCCTTGAGTTCATCGCGCAACCGGTCGGACTCGGCCCAATTTTTGGACAAGCGCGCCGCCCACCGGGCCTCGGCCAGGCTTTTCACCTCCGAGGGAATTTCGATCTGCGCCGAAACCGGGGCCTGATCGAGGCGGATGCCGGTGGCCCCCAAGAAAGTGGAGAATGCCTCCGCGTCGTCCGCCTGCAATGTGTCCAATACGGAAAACAACGCCCCCAGTGCCTTGGGCGTATTCAAGTCGTCCGCCAGGGCCTCGAATACGGGGGCCATCCGCCCGCCGATCACCGGAGTCGCGGACTCTCCGGCGCTACCGATCCGCGCCGCAGCACGCGCCATTTGTCCGAGGGCACTCCGCGCCGCGGTGAAGGTGTCCCAGGTGAAATTCAACGGCTTGCCGTAATGCCCCGAAAGCAGGACGTATCGCAGTTCGGCCGCGGTGAACCCCCTGGCCTGTACATCGGCCAGGGTGAAGAGATTGCCCAGGCTCTTGCTCATCTTCTGCTTGTCGACCGTGAGATGGGCCCCATGGAACCAGTGCCGGACAAACCCGCAACCGGTTGCGCAAACGCTCTGGGCGATTTCATTCTCGTGGTGGGGAAAAATCAGGTCGATGCCGCCCGAGTGCAGGTCGATGTCGCAACCCAGATACTCCCGCGCCATGGCGCTGCATTCCAGGTGCCAGCCGGGACGACCGTCGCCCCAGGGACTGGGCCAGAAATTCGGTCCATCCTCCGTCTTGCGCGCCTTCCAAAGAACGAAATCCGCGGCCGTCTCCCGTTGGTATTCGTCCGCATCCTCCACCGCCCCACTTACGCCCGCGTTCGCATTCACACTGGCCGCACCCGAGGCCCCGGTGATGACCTCGCGTTCCTTCAGACGGGACAAGCTGCCGTAGTCGGGAAACGATTCCACTTTGAAGTAGACCGATCCCTGGGAGACGTACGCATGGCCCTTGGCCACCAAATCTTGAATCATGCGGATCTGGTGGGGGATATGGCCCACCGCACTGGGTTCGACATGTGGGGCCAACAAATTCAGCGCCGCACAATCCGCATGGAAACGGTCGCGCCAGTGCGACGTGAATTCCGTCAACGTCCGTCCCTCGGCCTGGCTCTGGCGGATGGTCTTGTCGTCCAGGTCCGTCAGGTTGCGCACATGGGTCGTGCGGTGCCCGAACACCTCCAGCGTGCGACGCAGCACATCCTGCATGATGAAGGTCCGGAAATTCCCGATGTGGGCGGGTCCATAGACCGTGGGACCGCAGCAATAGATGCGCACACTCTTTCCGTCGGAAGCTTCCACCTTCCGCGCGGTCCGCGATGCCGTGTCGTACAAAACCAAGTCCTTCATCGAAGGGAGGAAACTAGCGGGAACGCCCCACAGCGACAACCGCCATTTGCAATAGCGCTTGGCCCTGCGCATGGATCATGGTTTATTGGTCCACCCATGGACGCCGCCTTCCCGCCCCGCCGCCGCTTCCGTCGCCTCCGCCTCAAGCCCGCCGTACGCGACCTCGTACGCGAAACCCGCCTCGGGGTGGAGGACCTCATCGCCCCCGTCTTCGTCAAACCCTCCGGTCCCCCCGAACCCATCGCCTCCCTTCCGGGGATGGCCCGGCTCAATCCGGAAGATGCGGTCTCCGAATGCCGCGACCTGGAACAACTCGGCCTCCGCGCCGTCGCCCTCTTCCCCTGCGTCCCACCGGAACTCAAAGACCATGAGGCCAGCCGGGCCATCCAGCCGGATCAGTTTTTCCACCAAGCCCTCCGCCAAATCCGCTCCGCCCTCCCCGGTCTGGTGATGATCGCCGATGTGGCCCTCGACCCCTACACCCCGCACGGCCACGACGGCGTCCTGAACGCGGCGGGACAGGTCGACAACGACCGCACGGTCGGAATCCTCGCCCGCATGGCCGTCCTGCAGGCCGGACTCGGTGTCGACTGGGTCGCCCCCTCCGACATGATGGACGGACGCGTCGCCGCGATCCGTTCCGCCCTCGACCAGGCCGGCCACCCCGACACCGCCATCCTGGCCTATGCGGCCAAGTTTGCCTCCGCCTACTACGGTCCCTTCCGTGATGCCGTCGGCAGCAAAAAAAACGGCGATGGCATCGACAAACGCACCTATCAGATTGAACCCGCCAATCGGCGCCAGGCCGTGGCCGACGCCCTCCTTGATGAGGCCGAAGGAGCCGACCTCCTCATGGTCAAACCCGCCGGGCTCTACCTGGATGTCCTGCACGCACTCCGCAGCCGCACTGATCTCCCCCTCGTGGCCTACCAAGTCTCCGGAGAATACGCCCAACTGCACGCCGCGGCGGAGAAAGGGTGGCTGGATCTGGAGCGCACCCGCGACGAATCCCTCCTCGCCATCAAGCGATCCGGAGCCGACCTCATCATCACCTATTTTGCGAAAAGCCTGGCCCTTCAGGGCGCATTTCGCTGACTCCCGTCAGGCACAGTAGCCAAACTAATCCCACCAAGTCGATATTGATAAACCATTGAATATCAGGTATTTATTTTAACCAAGGGCATTTGACATTCCACGTTTGAGGGCTTAATCTTCTGCACACCTGATGCACGACTTCAATCTGAGCGACAGCGACCGCCCGGCCCTCGATCGTCTGGCCCGGCGCAATCCCTCCCCCGATCCCCAGGCCCGCGGCGGTCTGGCCAGTGGGGCCAATGCCGGCCTCTTGGAGGATATTTACGAGCAGTGGCGAGTGGCACCCGAACAAGTGGACACCGCATGGCGGGCCTTCTTCGAGGGCTTCGAACTCGGCTGCCAACAAGAAGTCGGGGCCGCCACCTCTGGATCCCCGGCGCCCACATCCACTTCCGGCACCGACTCCGACCGCATCTACCGTCTCAAGCAGGCCCGCATCTACAACCTGCTTTTCGCCTACCGCACGCTGGGTCACCACCTCGCCAGCCTCGACCCTCTGGAGATCGCCAAGCCGGTCGATACCGAGCTGGACCTCAAGCACTTCAACCTGAGCGAGGCCGACTTGGATACGAAATTCGATTGCGGCCGTCTGGCCGGAGGCGGCGACCGCACCCTGCGCGAAATCCTCTCCATCCTCAAAGCCACCTACTGCGGCACGATCGGCGTCGAATACATGCACATCCAGAATTTTGCCATCCGGCGCTGGATCCGTGACCGCATCGAAAATTCCCGCAACCAGCCCAACTTCACCAGCCAGATCAAGCGACGCATCCTCAACCGTGTCCTCGCGGCCGAACTCTTCGAGAAATTCCTCCATACGCGGTATGTCGGCCAGAAACGCTTCGGCCTGGAGGGCGGCGAAACCCTCATCCCGATGCTCGACGCCATCGTCGAACGCTGCCCCAAACACGGCGTCCGCCGCATCGTCATGGGTATGGCCCATCGCGGCCGCCTCAACGTCCTGGCCAACATCCTCAACAAAGCCTACAAGGCCCTCTTCTCCGGTTTCGCGGAAAACTACGTCCCCGATTCCGTGCAAGGCGATGGCGACGTCAAGTACCACCTTGGCTACGAGGCCCAGGTGGCCGCATCCTCCGGCGACACCGTTGACATCTCCCTCGCCCCCAACCCCAGCCACTTGGAAGCCGTCAACACCGTCGTCCTTGGCAAGGCCCGGGCCTGGCAGCGCATCCTCAACGACACCCAGGAACGATCCAAGGTGCTGCCCATCCTCATCCACGGCGACGCCGCCTTCATCGGTCAGGGCATCGTCCAGGAAACCCTCAACCTGGCCCAGCTCGACGGCTACAAGACCGGCGGCACCATCCACCTGGTCATCAACAACCAGATCGGCTTCACCACCGTCCCGAAGGACGCCCGCTCGCCCATCTACTGCACGTCCATCGCCAAGATGAACGGCATCCCCATTTTCCACGTCAACGGTGACGACCCCATCGCCGCCGTGCACGTCATGGAGATCGCCTTCGAATACCGCCAGACCTTCAAGCGAGACATCGTCATCGACCTCTGCTGCTACCGCCGCCACGGACACAACGAAGGCGACGAACCCAACTTCACCCAGCCCACGCTTTACCAGGAAATCGACGCCCAACCCCGCGTGAGCGAGATCCTGATCCCCAAGCTCGTCACCAATGGCGACATCACCGAAGCGCGGGCCCAGGAATACATCCAAAAATTCCAAGACCAGTTCGAAACCGCCCTGAACGAGTCCAAGGCGGCCACCCGTGACATCAAGCCGCGCATGCGTCCGCCACTCGCCACCCCGGAAATCCTCGATCCGGTGGACACCACCGTGACGCCCGAACGGTTGCTCAAGGTGGGCCAGGCCGTCACAGCCGAGCCCCAAAATTTCAAGATCAACGCCAAGATCGCCAAGGTCCAGCAATCGCGCCGGGCCATGGCCGAGGGCCGCGAAAAGGTGGACTGGGCCTTTGCTGAAATCCTTTCCTTCGGCACCCTCCTCGACCAGGGAATCCCGGTTCGCCTCTCCGGCCAGGACGTCCGCCGGGGCACCTTCAGCCAGCGCCACGCGGTCCTGTACGACCTCGAAACCCGGGACCGTTACATCCCCCTGATGAATATTTCCCCGACGCAGGAGCGCTTCTGCGTCTACAACAGCCCGCTCTCCGAAGCGGGCGTCCTTGGATTTGACTTCGGCTACTCCCTCGACTACCCCAACATGCTCTGCATCTGGGAAGCCCAGTTCGGCGACTTCGCCAACGGCGCCCAGGTCATGATCGACCAGTTCATCAGCAGTTGCGAATCCAAGTGGGGCGTCACCTCCGGCATCACCCTGATGCTGCCCCATGGCTACCACGGCCAGGGCCCGGAACACTCCAGCGCCCGGCTTGAACGCTTCCTCCAGCTCTGCGCCGAGGACAACATCCAGGTCGCCTACTGCTCCACTGCCGCCAACCACTTCCACATCCTCCGCCGCCAGGCCCTGCGCAAGATCCACAAGCCCCTCATCCTGATGACCCCCAAGGGCGCCCTGCGCGACAAGCGCGTCGCCTCGGACATCGCCCTGTTCTCCGGTGGATCGTTCCAGGAAATCCTCCCCGATCCCAACCCCCCGAAAAAGGCCTCCCGCGTCATCCTCTGCACCGGCAAGGTCTATTACGACCTCGAAGCGGGACGCGAAGCCCGCAAGGCGGACGACGTGGCCATCGTTCGCATCGAGCAACTCTACCCCCTGCATACCGACAAACTCAAAGCCGCCACCGCCGCCTACGCGGACGCCAGAATCGTCTGGTGCCAGGAAGAATCACAGAACATGGGGGCCTGGACTTTCATCGAACCCCGCCTGCGCGCCCTCTTCGGCCGCGACATCGTCTACGCCGGACGCGACGCCTCCGCCAGCCCCGCCACCGGTTCGCTTGCCATCCACGAACTCGAACAACAGGACCTCGTCCGACAAGCCTTCGAAAACTGATCCATCCGCCATTCCCCATCCGCTATACACCTTTTTGTATGCCCATCACTGTCAAAGTCCCCTCCGTCGGCGAATCCATCACCTCCGGCGTCCTCGGCGCCTGGAAAAAGAAATCCGGCGATTACGTCAAGTCCGGTGAGGTGCTTTTTGAATTCGAAACCGAAAAAGTCACCACCGAAGTCTACGCCGATACCGCCGGCACGATCAAAACCCTGGTCAACGACGGCGCCGAAATCCAAGTGGGCCAGGTCGTGGCAGAAATCGATGAGAGCGCCAAGGCTCCGGCGGCAGGAACAGCCTCCGCCCCCCAATCAGAAATCAAAAATCAGAAATCAGAAATCGCTGTGGATCTCTCCCCCGCCGTCCGCCGGCTGGTCGAAGAAAACAAACTGGATGCCGCAAAAATCCCCGCCACCGGAAAAGACGGCCGTTTGATCAAGGAAGATGTCCTGAATTACATCCAATCCCAGCTTCAGGCCGCCGCCATCACCCCCGCGCCGCAACCCAGGAGCCAGACCCTCATTCCGCGCGAAACCGTCTCCATCGCCGCCTCCGCCACCGCCGCCAGCCCGACCGGGCGCACCTCGCGGCGGAAGATGAGCCAGCTGCGCAAGAAAATCGCCGATCGTCTGGTCAGCGCCCAGCGCCAGGCCGCGCTCCTGACGACATTCAACGAAGTCGACATGTCCGGCGTCATGACCCTGCGGAAAAAATTCCAGGACCGCTTCGTTGAAAAACACGGCGTCAAACTCGGCTTCATGTCGTTCTTTGTCAAAGCCACCGTCTACGCCCTCCAACAGGTCCCCAACATCAACGCCCGGATTGAAGGCGACGAGATTGTCCAAAACCATTTCTACGACATCGGGATCGCCATCTCGACCGAGAAGGGACTCTTCGTCCCCGTTCTGCGCAACGTTGATCAAATGTCGCTGGCCGACATCGAGAAAGCCATCATCGACTACGCCAAAAAAGCCAAGGCCGGACAGATCGCCATGAGCGACCTCGAAGGCGGGGTGTTTTCCATCACCAACGGGGGCACCTTCGGCTCCATGCTCTCCACGCCCATCGTCAATCCGCCCCAGAGCGCCATCCTGGGCATGCACAACATTGTCGACCGTCCCGTGGCCATCGATGGCCGGGTGGAAATCCGTCCGATCATGTATGCCGCCCTCACCTACGACCACCGCCTGGTCGATGGCAAAGAAGCGGTGACCTTCCTGGTCCGCATCAAGGAAGCGATCGAAACCCCCGCCCTCGCCCTTCTCGAAGTTTGAGCGGTTGAGCGGTCGGGGAGAACGAGGCCCTCCCAGTCTAGAGTGCATTGCGTTTGATTGGCGTGGTGCCAACTCTTTTCTCTTACTCGCTTTCGTGCTCGTTCGCTCTCATTCAAAGAGCACGCGAACCAGATAAAGTATGAGAACGAGCAGCAGATCAAACGCAAAATGCTCCTAGCACTTTGGACGCCAGGCCCATCCGTCGGAACCGGCGCCGGCAGTCCGCCTCCATCCATCCCTCCATCACCCACACGCCGCCTTCAACTGCCCGCAACCCGCGGCCACGTCGATCCCCCGCCGTTGCCGGACGGTACTCGGCAAACCGGCATCGGCCAGCACCCGTTGGAAAGCCCGCGCCGCCGACAGTCCAGCCGGGGCCTCCCGGTAGCCCTCGGTCGGGTTCAACGGGATCAGGTTCACATGGCAATCCAAACCGGCCAGCAATGACGCCAACTCCCGCGCCTGCTCCGGCGAATCGTTACGGCCGTCGATCAGTGTCCACTCCACGAAGATCCTCCGTTTGGTTAGTTTGGCATACGTGCGGCAGGCCCGCATCAATTCGTCCAGAGGCCATTTCCGTGCCACCGGCACCAGGGCCGCCCGGGCTTCCTGTGTGGCCCCGTGCAGGCTCACCGCCAGATGGTAGGGCCTCCCCTCCTCCGCCAAACGCAGTATCCCAGGCACATGGCCGACCGTGCTCACGGTGATCCGCGAGGCCCCCAGGTTCAGGCCGCGCGAGTCGGTGATGATCTCCAGGGCCTGCATGACCGCCTCGTAGTTGTGCAACGGTTCACCCATGCCCATGAGCACAACATTGCGCAATCCAATCTTCCCCGACTGTTGCAGCACCCGCTGGTCATGCACCACTTGGAAGACAACCTCTGCAGCCGTGAGGTGGCGGGAAAAACCCATCTGGCCGGTGGCACAGAACACACATCCCATGGCGCAGCCCGCCTGGGTGCTGACACAGGCCGTCGATCGGCCGGGATAGCCCATCAGCACCGTCTCCACCGCATGCCCATCCTCCAGTTTGAGCAGGAACTTCCGTGTTAGGCCATCAATGCTGGAAATCGCCGAGGCCATGCGAATCCGTTCCTCGAAGCCCCGGGCCCGGCACCACGACCGCAAGGGCGCCGGGAAGTCCTTCCGGTCGGCCAGATCTTCCACCGCCGCCAGGTCGCGGTAGAGGGCCCGCCAAAGCACCCGGGCATGCACCGGCTTGATCCCGTCGCTTTCCAAAAGCCGTTCCATCCCGGGAAAGGTACATCCGTATAGTGACAGTCCCATCCAGGCCGATTATCACGGACCGTGCCGAGGCCCGGCAATCGGAATGTGAACACGCGACTGGAATTGTGGACACATTTCGTATCGTGCCCGTTCCTCCGGACTGCTAGAAAACAAGTACATGCCCAAACCCAGCACCGTCACCGAATCCACCACGCTGCTGGACCATGCCTTTGCCGCCTGGCCCGAGGTCAAAAAGAAGCAGATCCGCACCTGGCTCAAATTCCAGGCCCTCACCGTCAACGGCCGGCCCACCTCGCAATTCGACCACCCCCTCGTCCCCGGCGATGTCGTCGCTGTCCGCAGCGACCGTTACGCCGTCCCCAAAACACTCATCGGTGCCGGGATGAAGGCCTGGTTCGAAGACGCCCATCTCCTCGTCATCGACAAACCCCCGGACCTTTTGAGCATCGCCAGCATGGGCGAACAGGAAAAAACCGCCTACTTCCAACTGACCGACTACCTCCGCCAGGGCAAATCCCAGGGCCGCGAGCGCGTCTGGATCGTCCACCGCCTCGACAAGGAAACCTCCGGCTTGATGGTCTTCGCCAAAACCCCCGAAGCCAAGGATACCCTGCAATCCGGCTGGGACCGGGTGGAGAAGAAATACGAGGCCGTGATCGAGGGCCGTCTGCCGCAAAAAACCGGCACCTTCGACTGCCACCTCGACGAGCGCAACCCCTTCAAGGTCTTCGTCAACCCGCCAACTGATTTCACCCGCCACGCCGTCACGCACTACCAGGTTCTGGCGGAAAAAGGACGGCGCAGCCTGGTTGAACTGACGCTTGAAACCGGAAGACGCCACCAGATCCGGGTCCACTTGTCAGACGCGGGTTGCCCCATCATCGGCGATGAAAAGTACGGATCGAGAACCAACCCCGCCCACCGACTCGGTCTGCACGCCACCTCGTTGAAATTCCCCCATCCCGCCACCGGGGATTGGCTTGCCTTCCAATCACCGATGCCCAAGGAGTTGACCAAGCTGGTCCGTTGATCCCCCCTTGCCATGCGCTTGCCCTGCGCCAGACTGGATCCATGAAACGCCCGCCCTGCCTTTTCCTGTCCGCCTTCCTACTCGGATCACCCCTCTGGCTTTGCGCGCAGACCGCTTCCACCACCGAAGCTGCCCTTCCTCCGGCCTTCTCACCCTTGCTGCGGGAAATCGTCAAAACCAAGACCCCGGCCCAATGGATGACCACCATCCAGAAAGCCAGCCCCACCGCTTGGAAAACCATCCAAAAGCGTGCCCAAGAGCCCGATCCCGTGCCCCTCACTTTGGCCGACTTCCAAGCGCTGCCGGAAAAGGAACAAAAGGCTCTCCTCACCGCATTCACCCCGCTGGTCGCCGAAATCACCGCCAACCTCACCCCGCAGGAGCAAATGGCCATCCTCGTCGCCGCCCCCCAGTTCGAGCCCGACCAAGTCATCGCCCCCATCGTCAACCAGGCCTTGGGTCTCTCCAAATAATCACCGTCATCATCCGGCCGCCCTCCCTTCCGGCCAGCCAACCGGCTGCCCGTTTCCCGTTTCCTTTGACGGCGGGCGCGGGCTCGCCTTTAATCTCCGGATGCCCTCCTTTGATGTTTCCTCCGAAGTCGACATGGCCGAAGTCAAAAACGCCACCCTCCAATTCCGCAAGGAAGTCCTGACCCGCTTCGACTTCAAAGGGGTGAACTGGGAGCTTGAGGAGGAAAAGGACAAGTTCGTCCTCAGCGCCGACGATGAATTCAAATTGAAAACCCTCGACCAAATGCTCATGGGCAAACTGGCCAAGCGCGACATCTGCCTGAAGAACATGGACCACCAGAAAATCGAGACCTCCAGCGTGGGACGCGCCCGGCAGGAAATCAAAATCAAACAGGGCTTCGAGGGCGAAACCGCCAAACAGGTCGTCCAGATCATCAAGGGCTTCGGTCTGAAGGTCCAGGCCCAGATCCAGGAGGGCAAGATCCGCGTCACCGGCAAGAACCGTGACGACCTCCAGGAAGTCATCCAACGGCTCCGAGCCACCGAACTTCCCGTCGGTGTCGGTTTCGGCAATTTCCGCGACTGATCAAGCCAAGGCCCGCCGATGTCCGTCGGAAAAACCCGCGCCCACTCCCTCCGCACCTGCGGGGCCCTCTGTGCCGGTTTTTCGCTCTTCTGGATCGCCCTTTACTACTTTGGCGAAACCACTGTTTCGGAGGATTTCGTCTCCCCGATGACGGGAGCAGAATGGCGCCTGCAAGACGTGAGACTCCGCCAGGGACTCCCGGCTCCCACCGACCCGCGCGTTGTCTTCCTCGGCTTCGACCAACAGAAGGAGGACCGTCCCTTCCCCGAAGAAATGGCGGGCTCGCCCGCGCTCCAGTCCATGAGCAACACCTGGCCCTGGTCCCGCGCCGTCTGGGCCGAGGCCATCGAGCGGCTCGCCTCCGCCGGCGCGGAGGCCATCATCGTCGACCTTCTCTTCCCCAACCCCGGCGTCGGCGATGACATCCTGGCCCAAACCCTCAAGCGCCATGCCGACAAGGTCGTTCTCGGCTACAACATCGTCAACGGCAACGCCCACACCGAATCCGCGCGCATCAACATCTACCCGTCCGAAACGCTCATTGGCGGAGTCATGGAATCCCTGCCCATTCTCGGCTACGTCAATTTTTACCCGGATGCCGACGACGTCATCCGTCGCGTCACCTACCGCCAATGGGACCCCACCCTCGGGCCCAACGGTTCTTTGGTCGAATCACTGGCGGCCAAGGCGCTGCACAAGGCCGGGCTGTCCCATCTGATTCCCGCCTGGGACGGGGGACAATACCGTTTCCGCTATGCGGGCGGGCCCAACACCGGGTTCCCTTACCGTCCCATTTACGAGATCTTCGTCCCATCGATCTGGCAGAACAACTACGACAACGGGGCCTTTTTCAAAGGCAAGATGGTGCTCATCGGACCGGCCGCCAACTGGACACAGGACCTCCAACAAACCCCCTATCTCTCCAAAATGTTCGGACCCGAGGTCCACGCCAACGCCCTCAACGCCGCCCTCACGGGCTCCTTCATCCGCGAACCTTCCCCGGTCTGGAATCTGGGACTCATCGCCGCCTGCGGTCTGGCCGCATTCCTCCTCATGGCCCTGGTCGGTGCGCCCGTCCTGCGCGTGCTCGGCCTGGCCCTCATCAGCACCGCTTTCCTCTTCTTCATCCAATGGCTCTACAGCCAACACGGCTGGATGATCATCGCCATCGCCCCCATCCTCTGTTTCAACACCTCCGGTGCCGCCTGCCTCTTCCACCAGTTCCTCATGGACCGCCTCGACCGCGCCCGCACCCGTGCGAATTTCGAAAAATACGTCTCGGCCAATGTCGTCGCCAGCATGCTCGACCGGGCCGAGGAATTCGACGAGATCCGCAAGGGCACCCGCCTCCCCTGCACCATGCTTTTCTCCGACCTCCGCGGCTTCACCACCCTGACCGAAAGCGCCGACTCCAAGGCCCTCGTCGTCCAACTCAATGAATACTTCACCGAGATGGTTGAAGCCGTCTTCCGCCACGACGGCACCCTGGACAAATTCATCGGCGATGCCGTCATGGCGGTCTGGGGCAATGTCACCAGCGCGGGCAAGGAGAACGATGCCCGCAATGCCGTCTTCACCGCGCTCGATATGCTCGATTCCCTCGACAAGCTCAACGCCAAATGGACAGCCGAGGGCAAGGGCGAATTCCACATCGGCATCGGGCTGAACCACGGCGAGGTCATCGCGGCCGACATGGGGTCGACCCGCAAGAAGGAATTCACCGTCATCGGCGATGCCGTGAATATGGCCTCACGTCTGGAGGGCGCGACCAAGGAGTACGGCCTCACCCTCATCCTCGGCCAATCCGTGGCAGATCTGGTTCGGGGCGCCTTCCCCCTGCAAACCGTGGACCTCATCCGCCTGAAGGGCAAAACCATCGCCGCCGACACCTTCACCATCCTGCGCCAGAATCCCGACCTCGAAGCGCTGGCCGTCTACGAACACGCCATTCGGGACTACCGTGCCGGACGGTTCACCGAAGCGTGCGACGCCTTGCAACAAATCCTGCCGCGTTGGAAGCACAACCAGTTGCCCCATCTCTACTTGGAACGTTGCCAGGAACTCCTCGCCCACCCTCCCGCAAGTTGGGATGGCGTCTTTGTCATGAAGACCAAGTGATCGGGTAGGACTTTGTGACAAAAAACCGTTGATCTCGCGCAGAGACGCAAGGAGCGCTGAGGAGGAACGGGGCACGGGAGGCTCCAGGTGCGTTTTGCGTTTAATCTGCTCATCGTTCTCGTACTCTTTCTCCTTCTCGTTCTCTCGTGGATGGAGATCACGAGCACGAGCGCGAGTAAGAGAAAGGAGTGGAAACTGCGGCCAATTCAATAGAAAAGGCTCCAAGGAATCGCCTCACCCCGGAAACTCACCCGGATTCGGCACTTTGAAGGCATGGGCGATCAACCGGCACTCCATCCGACCGTCATCTCCGAGGTCCACTTCAACCACATCAAAGCGGACGGGAATGTCATCGCGCTTCAATTCCTGCAGATAAGCATGGCCCGCGCGGATCAGTTTGCGTTGCTTCGAGGGCGTGACTGCCGCCGCCGGACTGGACCAGGCATCGGTGGCCCGGGCCTTGACCTCGACGAACACCAGGGTGTCTTGATGGCGGCATACCAGGTCGATCTCGCCCCATCTGGTGGTGTAATTCCGGACCAGGATGCGGTAACCCTGCCGGCGCAGGAACCGCGCCGCTGCGGCCTCGCCCCGGGCCCCGCGCCCGGACCGGTCACTCCGGGCGGGCAGGGTGGCATTGCGCCACGGGAGCAAAGGAGCGGCGGTGTTCCGGACAAGGCCCCAGAGCCGCGAGAGCACGGAGGTGTGCGGCGGTGCCGTAGCCCTTGTGCTGTGCGAATCCGTATCCGGGGTATTCCCTTTCAATCCGCTCCATGATACGGTCGCGGCTTTCCTTGGCAAGGATGGAGGCAGCGGCAATGGAGGGAACCCGGGCGTCGCCGGAAACCACCGCCCGGCCGGGCCGGCCTGAATCGGGCAGGATGTTGCCATCCACGAGCAGGAAATCCACTTTGCGCGACAGCCCTTCAACCGCGCGCCGCATGGCCAGCAATGCCGCTTGCAGGATGTTGATCCGGTCGATTTCTTCCACCGAGGCCGTGCCGACCGCCCATTCTATGCCGGGCAGCGACTGCAATTCGTCAAACAACCGGCTCCGCGCTTTGCGCGTCAGCTTCTTGGAATCGTTGAGTCCAGGCGGACAGCTTCCCAGAGAGGGGAAGAGGAGTGCGGCTGCCACCACCGGGCCGGCCAGACAACCACGCCCGGCCTCATCCACCCCGGCGATCCGGGTAAAACCCGCGGCCTGGGCTTCGATCTCAAAATCCCAGGAAAGTCCTATCTTGGCCATGGTTGTTTTTATACCAAATCCTATTGAATCAGCGACAGAATCAGCGGGAGGGCGAGGCTCCTGGCTCCCCCGTAGGCGTTCGGGGCCAAGCCGTTTTGAGGTCATTTTTCCAAGGGCGGCTCAGCTGGAACTTCGCCCTCCCATAAGGCAGTTTTGGCACTTTTTCGCCTACTCCATTTGGTTTGAGTATGACGCCAAAGCGGAGGCCGTCCCCCCATTCACCAATTCATCCAAACACAAAAAGCCCGGAGCGTCGCGCCCCGGGCTTTTGTGGGATCGTGCCCGCCTGCTAGAGAGGGCGGAAGATCATTATTCCGCGGCCGCAGCGGCCTTGGCTTCGGCTTTCGCCTCGGACTTGGCTTTGGCCTTGGCGGCCTTGCTGTCGCGCACCGCACCCTCATCGGCCTTGACCGTCAGGGCGCCCTTCTTGCCGCGCAGGAAATACAACTTGGCCCGGCGGGCGGTGCCGGAGGTCTCGACGACAATCTTCTCAATGAAGGGCGAGTGCAACGGGAACACGCGCTCGACACCTTCACCGTAGCTGATGCGGCGCACGGTGAAGCTTTCGTTGATGCCGCGGCCTTTGCGGCCGATGACCACCCCGGCATAGACCTGGGTACGTTCCTTGTCGCCTTCTTTGACCCGGGTGGACACTTTGACCCAGTCGCCGACCTTGAAGTCGACCTTTTTCGCCTTGAGCTGTTCGCTCTCGATTTTTTCAATCAGTTTCATCTCATTCACCTTTCTCGTTTCGCTGTTCCAATAAATCCATTCTACGTTCACGCGTCCGGCGTTCGGCCTGCTCGTGGCGCCATGTGGCGATGGCCGCATGGTTGCCGGTGAGCAGGATCTCCGGCACCTTCTTGCCCCGGAATTCCACCGGGCGCGTATACTGCGGACCTTCCAAAAGGTCCGCGGAAAAACTTTCCGTCTCCGCCGACTCTTCGTTGCCCAGGACCCCGGGCAACAACCGCACCACCGCGTCGATCACCACCAGGGCCGGCAGGGTGCCGTTGGTCAGCACATAATCGCCGATGGATATCTCCTCGTCGATCCAGCCTTCCCTCACCCTTTCGTCGATCCCTTCGTAGTGGCCGCTGACCAGGACCAACCGTGGCAAGGCGGCCAGTTCCACCGCCTTGGCCTGGTCGAAGACCTTCCCCTCGGGGGTCAGGTAAATGACCCGGGCGGGTTCCGCCTCCAACGTCCGGACGGCCTCGATGGCCGACACCAGGGGCTCGCACATCATCACCATCCCGGGGCCGCCGCCGTAGGGCCGGTCGTCCACCGTGCGATGCCGGTCGTGCGCCTGGTCACGGATGTTGTGGACACGGATGACGGCCTGTCCTGCTTTCTGCGCCCGCTGGAGGATGCTGGTCCGCAGCGGACCCTCCATCATTTCGGGGAAAAGCGTCAGGACGTCGATCTTCAAGACCTTGACCTTCAGGCCGCGGCCTCGTCCACCACCTCGAGCTGCACCCGCCGGTTGTCCCGGGAGGCTGCGGCCTGCATGAGGCTGCGGATCGCGCCGATGGTCTTGCCGTGCTTGCCGATGACCCGGCCGATATCCGCCGGGTTCAGGCGCACGACGTAGGTCGTCACTCCGTTGTTCTCCACCTCCTGGACATCCACTTCGTCCGCATAGCTCACCATCGAAGAGACCACGAATTCCACGAAGTATTTCATCGCCGGGGTCTCGCTTCGCTGGGTTAGGCGGCTTTCTTGCGCGTCTTTTTGATCAAGCTGGTGACGGTTTCCGAGGGCTTGGCCCCTTGCTTGATCCAGTACTCCACACGCTCCAGCTTGAGCGGGGATTCCTGGTTCTTGCCCTGCGGGTCGTACGAACCCACGGCCTCGATGAACTTGCCATCGCGGGGGCTGCGCTTGTCCGCCACCACCACACGGTAGTACGGGCGGTTCTTGGCGCCTTCTCGTCTCAGTCGAATGACTACTGCCATAATCGTTTTCCTCTTCCTGTCTGTGCGGCGGTTCAGCGGCCCCGGAACAGTTTTTTGAGCTGTTCCTCAGGCCTCCCGCTGCGGGTCACTTTGCCCATCATTTTCTTCATGGTCCGAAAACGATGGAGCAGCTGGTTGACTTCCGTCACGGAAGTTCCGCTGCCCGAGGCAATTCGCAGTCGGCGTCGCGCGTTGATCAGGTCCGGTTTGCGTCTCTCCTGCTTGGTCATGGACCCCAGGATCGCCTCCGTCCGTTTCAACCCGTTTTCGTCGACTGCGGAATGTGGGATGCTACCCATGCCGGGTATCATGCCAAGAAGATTCTGTAGCGGACCCAATTTCCGCATCATCCGCATTTGGTCCTGGAAGTCCTGCAGGTCGAAAGATTCCTTCTTCATCTTCTCCTGCATCCGCGAAACGTCTTCCACGTCGACCGTTTCCTGGACTTTCTGCGCCAACCCATAAAGATCCCCCATGCCCAGGAGCCGACGGACCAGTCGCTCGGCCTCAAAAGCCTCAAAATCCCCTGTCTTTTCCCCGGTTCCTAAAAACTTGATCGGGCAACCTGTAACTTCCTGTAACGAAAAAGCCGATCCCCCACGGGCATCGCCGTCGAATTTCGAGAGTACCAAGCCGGTCAGACGGGCCCGCGCCATGAAACCTTTGGCCACTTCGACAGCGGCCTGGCCCAAGGCCGCGTCCGCGACCAACAATGATTCTTGAGGTTCGATGACCCGGATGGCGGACGCCAACTCGGCCAGGAGATCGTCGTTGATTTCCATCCGCCCGGCCAAGTCGAAGATGGTCACGGTGGCCCCCAAACGGAGAGATTCCTCCCTCGCCCAGGCCAGATGGGCCGCAAGATCCCGGCCCGGCTGCGGCCGCAGGACGGTGGCTCCGATTCTTGTACCAAGGATCCCCAATTGGTCGGCGGCCGCCGGTCGTTGCAAGTCCGCCGCCACCAAGACCACCCGCTCCCGTTCCTGCACCAGAAACTGGGCCAATTTGGCCGCGGTGGTGGTTTTGCCCGCCCCGTTCAACCCGCACAGCGCCACGCGCAGCGGACGCACCGGGGCCAATCCCGCATCCTCCCGCGTGAACAAAGCCAACAATTCGTCGTGGACGATTTTGACGAACCAATCCCCCGGCCGGATGCTTTGCCGCACTTCTTCGCCCAGGGCCTTTTCCTTGACCCTCTCGCAGAACTGCCGGGCCACCTGGTAATTCACATCCGCGGCCAGCAACGCCATGCGGACATCGCGCAGGGCCTCGGCCACATTGCTTTCGTTCAGCGTACCATAGCCACGAAGCGTCTTGAAGACGGACTGGAGTTTATCGGCAAGGGCATTCATTTTTGCTTGTCGCCCCCTGCGGATGGACACTTGCAATTCTGGGTCCGGACCGGAAGATGGGCAGAGGGCCCAATTTAGGGAGCCCCGCGCCACCTGTCATGAAATTAATCGACCGCCACATCCTCACCAGCCTGGTCGCCCCCCTCTTCTTTTGCCTGGTCGCCTTCTACTGCCTCTTCATCGTCATCGACCTCTTCGATACCCTACCGGATGCGATCAAGAACAAAGCCGGCTGGGGCGCCTTGGCCCAGTTCTACCTCATCCCCGCCCCGATGATTTTCCAGTCGGTCGCCCCGGCGGCGTACTTCCTCGCCGTCACCACCGTTCTGGTGGCCTGGTCCTCCACCCGCGAACTGGTGGCCGTCCTGACCGCCGGGACCAGCCTGGCCCGGGTCTCCATCCCCTTCTTCCTCATCGGGCTCGGGGTCATGGTGGTCCAGTATTTCCTCTTCATCGAATGGTCCCCCAAGACCGACGCCTGGCGTATCGAGATGGCGAGAAAGATGCAGAAAAACCAGTCCTCCTCCCAGGTTTTCCGCTCCGTGATTTACAAAAACAGCGCCAGCGGCGCCCTATGGTTCGCCCAGGAAATCGACCTGAGGAACAAAACGGTCAAACAGGCGGAAATTCTCCTGCCCGACGACCTGGGCCGCGACCGTTTGAAGATTTTTGCCGCCCGCGGCGAATACAAAGACGGCTACTGGGACTTCGCCGGGGTGCGAAAAGTTGAATTCAACCGCGATGGCTCCTCCCTCCCACCCCAGGACCTGCCCACGCTACAGACCCCCTTCCTCAATGAAACGCCGCGACAACTGGTCGCCGTCATGAGCCCGGCCAGCGGCATGACCTGGCCGGAGCTGCGCGAATTCTTGAAAACCGCGCCCTCCGGCTCGACCGGCAAAAACGCCCCCTACCGCACGGAGAACCTCTACCGGCTGGCCTATCCCCTGGTCTGCCCCATCCTCTGCCTCTTTGCCTTCGGCCTGGCGGTCAACTTTGACCGTCGCAACAAGGCCACCGCCGTCTTCCAGTGTCTGCTCGTCCTCGGCGGCCTGATCCTCTGCTTGGAATTCTTCAAGGCCATGGGCAATGCCAAGCGGCTCAACCCCTGGATGGCGGCATGGAGTCCGGTCTTCCTTTTCGGCACTGCCGGGCTCTGGCTCTTTGCCGAACGCGTCGGCTGGCTGTGGGATCTGCGCCATTTCATCCATCAAGGCCAGACACCCCTCCCCATTTCCAACGCCAACTCCCATTCAGGCTCTGATCCGACCCCAAGTTCGCCTTCCACCCCGGACGATGTCTTTCCCTCGGGATAAGCGCCTTCCGCGTCGGCCCCACCATCAGCGTACGCTTCACACCGTTCTTGCGGTGTGCGATGGGCAGGCTAATTTTGCCCTCCATGCCCGAACTCGCCAAAGCCTATGAACCCGGCCCCGTGGAGGAAAAACTCTACGCCCGTTGGCTCGCCCATGGCTCATTCCGCGCCGATCCCGCCTCGACCAAGCCGGCCTACTCCATCGTCATCCCGCCGCCCAACGTCACCGGCGTCCTCACACTGGGCCACGTCCTCAACAACACCCTCCAGGACATCCTCTGCCGCAAGGCCCGACTTGAAGGCAAGGAAGTCCTCTGGCTCCCCGGCACCGACCACGCCGGTCTCGCCACCCAGACCGCGGTCGAAAAAGCCCTGCGCAAGCCCGACGAACTCCCCCCCGGCGTCCGCGCCACCCTCGAATCGCTCCCCCGCGTCTGGGACCAGTCGAAAAACAAAGCCAAAGTCCCCCTGACCCGCCACCACATCCCCCGCGAGGACCTGCTTGAACTGGTCTGGTCGTGGACCCGCGACCGCGGGGGCGTCATCATCCAGCAACTGAAGAAACTCGGTTGCTCCTGCGATTGGGAACGCCAGCGCTTCACCATGGACGACGACTACCACCGCGCCGTCCAGCAGGCCTTCGTCGACCTCTACAACCGCGGCTACATCTACCGCGGCAAGCGGATGGTCAACTGGTGTCCCGCCTCCCTCACCGCCATCTCCGATGAGGAAGTCATCGCCACCCCGCAAAAAGGAAAACTCTACACGATGCGTTATGAAGTGGTCGAAGAACCCGGCCGCTTCCTCGAAATCGCCACCACCCGTCCGGAAACCCTCATGGGCGACACCGCCGTGGCCGTCAACCCCAAGGACGAACGCTACACCGCCCTCATCGGCAAGCACGTCTGGCGCCCCTTCCCCAAGGCCCAAATCCCCATCGTCGCCGACGACCACGTCGATTTCGCCTTCGGCACCGGCGTGCTGAAGGTCACACCGGCCCACGACAAAGCCGACTTCGACATCGGCCTGCGCCACCACCTCCCGATCATCGATGTGTTGCATGCGGATGGGCGGATCAACTGCCCCGACGTGCCCGAACTCGACGGACTCGACCGATTCGAGGCCCGGAAAAAAGCCGCGGAGATGCTCGCCGCCCTCGGCCAATTGGTGAAGGAAGATCCCTACGAAAACAACGTCGGTTTCAGCGAGCGCGGCCAGGTTCCCATCGAGCCCCGGCTCTCCGAGCAGTGGTTCCTTGATTACAAAAAGATGTTGGGCGGAAGGATGATCGATGAGGCCCTGCGCGTGGTGCGCGAGCGCCAGATCCGCTTCTTTCCCGAGCGCTGGGAAAAAGTTTACGCCCACTGGCTGGAAAACATCCAGGACTGGTGCCTCTCCCGCCAGGTCATCTGGGGCCACCGCATCCCCGTTTGGTATCACACGGGCCTCCACCAGAAACCTGAAACTGGAAACCTGAAACTGGAATCAATCTGCCAGATCGATTCTCCGGGCGAAGGCTGGGAACAGGATCCCGACTGCCTCGACACCTGGGCTTCTTCCTGGCTCTGGGCCTACGCCACGATGGACCCGGCGATCCAGAAAAAATTCTATCCCACATCCGCTCTTGTCACCGGCCCCGACATCATCTTCCTCTGGGTCGCCCGCATGATCATCGCCGGCCTGGAGTTCGAACCCTCCGGCACCGACGACGTGCAGAAAAACATTGCTTTCAAGGATGTTTACTTCACCGGCCTGATCCGCGACGCCAAGGGTCGCAAGATGAGCAAGTCGCTCGGCAATTCTCCCGACCCGCTCGATCTCATCGCCAAATACGGGGCCGACGGCCTCCGCTTCGGCCTCATGCGCATCGCCCCCCAGGGACAGGACATCCGCTTCGATGAGAAGCAGGTCGAGGAAGGCCGCAACTTCTGCAACAAGCTCTGGAACGCCTGCCGCTTCCGGACGATGCAGGGCCCGGTCGATCCCCAGGCCGATCCCTATTCCGCGCGGCACGAACTCTCACCCTTCGCCGAAGACATCTTGGCCAAGCTCGACCGATTGATCCTCGAAGTGGACAAGGGCTTCGCAGAATATCAATTCAGTGCCGTAGCCTCCGCGCTTTATGCCTTTGTCTGGGACGACTTCTGCTCGCGTTACCTCGAAGCGGCAAAAGGCGACTTCAACAACCCCGATTCCCCCACCCGCTCCGGAACCCTGGCCACCATCGATTTCGTCCTCCACCGCGTGCTCAGGCTGCTCCACCCCTACGCCCCCTTCATCACGGAAGAGCTGTGGCTGGAACTCGGTTTCAGCAACGAAACCATCCAATACGCAGTCTGGCCGAGCGCAAAAACGCGGGATGTGAAATGCGAAAATGTGGAATTGGCCAATGCTGTTTATAACACGGTCGACGCCGGTCGAAGCCTCCGCGGCGAATTCGGCATTCCCTCCAGCCAAAAAATCGCCTTCAAAATGGTTTTCACCGACGTCCGTCCTCTGTCCTCTGTCATCGGTATTCTGGAGAGCCTCCTCAACGCATCATCCTTGGAGGCGATCTCCGCCCCCATCAAGGCCCCGATGCTGATCACCCCCTTGGGCGAACTCTATCTCCCGCTCGCAGGCCTGATCGACGTGGAAAAAGAAAAAGCCCGCCTGGATAAGGAAATCACCAAGGCAAAAGCCGATCTGGAGCGCGAGGAAAAGAAACTGGCCAACACCCAGATGGTGGAAAAAGCCCCGGTGGAAAAAGTCACCGAGTGGCGCGCCCTGGCCCAGGACGCCAAAGACCGTCTGGTTAAACTCGAAGCCCAATTCAAGAGCCTATGAGGGTGACCATTTAGAATTAGGCCCGCGAAACACGGGAATGCGCGCGAGTTCATTGAGGCTTGAGAGAAAGACCTGATCGAAGTCTCCACTTTCGGAAACTGAATCCCGTCGGTATTCCGTTTGAACCATGCAAAATTTCATTCTGATTTCGCGTGTTTCGCGGGCAGCCAACCACCGTGATTCGCCAAGGAAGCGATGGATGCTTCGTCGTTCTTCTTGAATAACCCTACCGTGCGGGGCAGATTGAACAGGTCCGTCCACCACACGGTTCATTCTGACGAGCATCAAAAGCAAACGAGAATCCCCATGAAAATCCCCGCCCTCCTGACCGTCCTGCTCCTTGGAAGCCTCCTCGCCGTCGCCCGTGCCGCAGAACCTGCTCCAGAGGCCCTCGCCGCTTCCACCAAACTCCTTGGAGCCATCACTGCCGGTGACTACGCGGCCTTTGTCGCCGATGGGGATGCCGCATTCAAGCAACTACCCCAAGCCGCCTTCGCTTCCGTGGCGGCCCAGCTCGGACCCAAATTCAAAGCCGGCGTGACCCCGACGTACCTCGGCGATCTCAAGCAGAAGGGATTCGACGTCACTTTGTGGCGTCTCCGCTTCGCCGACGGAAGCGACGACGCCCTCGCCACCCTCAGCCTCAAGAACGGCAAGGTCGGCGGTTACTGGATCAAGTAAAAGGGCCGGGCCCATCCAAGCCTGCCGGTGGGAATGATATCTGGGTTTGCTGATGGTCCCTCATACGGCCTGAACCGCAGGACTCGTCGAGGCAATACCTGGGACGCGGGAAGGCCGTCGCCTGGTCAAAACAATCAATACTGACGTGGCCCTCACTCAAAAGTTCTATTCTAGCCTCATTTTTCTTTAGTAGCTCAATATCAATAGTTTATTCAAATTTATACATAATCCAATCATCTACATCCAAGCTCGTAGTGTAAAATTAACTTGCATTAATCGGCGTTCAATTCAGATTGAACACATGCAGCACAAAACTGTAAACCAAGTTTGCACTCTCATCGTCGCCTGCCTTTTGAGCATGACGACCTTTGCATCGGCCCAGAACACGATTGTCACCGTCACCGAAAATCCTTCGGCCACCAGCACTTCGCTGATTGGAACCAACATCTTCACCTTCAACAACTTGCCCATCGGACTCAACTACAATGTTTCATGGGATGGGGTGGGTAAATTCGACCAACTCAACGTCATCAAGGCCAACCAATACGGTGGGGCGCCTGACGCGGCCAATCCGGGAGGCTCCCCTTACGCCGTTCAAGGCATCGGCAGTATCAAGACCACGACCTTCACCCTCAATGTGCCCAATTCCTACTTCGGCCTCTGGTGGTCGGCGGGCGATGCCTCCAACCAGCTCAGCTTCTACAAAAACAACACGCTCGTGGCCCAATACACCACCGCCTCCCTGTTGAGCGGTTTGGATCGCAGCTACTTCGGCAACCCGCTCAATCGCAAGCTCAACTCGGGCGAGGCTTACGCCTTCATCAACTTCTACGGCGACGCCTCCACCAGTTGGGACCAGATCGTGCTCTCCAACGTCACATCTTCGGGCTTCGAGTCCGACAACTTCACCACGCGCCAGTTCAGTTTCAATCCGAAGGTCGACGCTCCGGAGTCCTTGGGCAAAATCGTGGCCTCGATCCAAAAGGGCACCACCACCAAAGTCTCGAACGTTCCCACCACCTGGGTCTGGACAGACAAGACGAGCGTACCCGCCGCCCCTGTGCCCCCGCAGGCCGCGTTGGGCCTCTTCGCTCTGGCTTTCGCCCTGCGTGGACGTCTTTACCGCACCGCCTGAACCCGGAGTCGACGTTCCCCCGCGCTCGCATCGCACACCGTTCTTGCGGTGTGCGATCCGGTGACTAGGGTCGGGTTTGATGCAAAAAGTTTCCGGCCCGCGTTGGTCCGGGCGCCACCTCCCCTTGGTGGCGTTGTTGGCGGCAATTGCCTTCGTCTCCACCCGCAACATCACGGTCGATGCTTTCGGGGCACTTTGCAAAGGCCCCGTCCTGTTGCTGCTTTCGCTCACGGGCCAACCTGCGGTCGATGATGGCCATGGGTTTGCCTGGGGTGCATTGAACATCCCTTGGACCCGGGATTGCGCGGGGCTCAACCTGCTCCTGGTGTTGCTGGCCCTTTTCCTCTGGACCCGCCGCCAGCACCTGGAAGGCCGGTCGTTCTGGATCGGTCTGGCCAGCCTGCTTCCCCTGGCTGTTCTGGCCAATGTCCTGCGCATCCTCACCCTGATCGGATACCGCTGGTTGTTCTTCCCGGAAATTGAGCCCCCGCAACTGCATTACTTCATTGGTTTCCTCTGGTTGGTCCCCTTCGCCCTCCTGCTCAACCGCCTTGGAAAGACCGGACCCCTCCCCAACTCCACACTCGAACTGACCCAGGCCGCCGCGGCCATGGCCCTCATCGCACCCCTGCTGAATGCGGCCGGACACTGGCCCGCCGCTGCTGCCGTGATGATCGGCCTGGCCCATGGGCGGCCGGTACGGCAACTCGATGCCGTTCACACCGCCCTCACCGCGTTCTGGGTGGCCGCAGCCGGGGCGATTGCCTGGTGCGGGATCGAATCGTTGTGGTTTCCCTGGATCGTGGCCTGTC
Source organism: Candidatus Methylacidiphilales bacterium (assembly GCA_033875315.1). NCBI lineage: Bacteria > Pseudomonadati > Verrucomicrobiota > Methylacidiphilae > Methylacidiphilales > Methylacidiphilales bacterium. The sequence goes on along the minus strand of JANRJG010000012.1, from coordinate 12,398 downwards.
CTCTGGTCATCGAGCGACGCTGGCTGGCTTCGGCCTCCGGTTGGGCCTGTCTGGCAGCCAGTTGCCCCCTGCTCATCCTGGCACCCTGGGGAGAAGCGGCCGCATGGGGACTGCTCGTCTTCTCGCTCGCCTGGGAAAGGTTCCACCCGGTTGTGCTGATCGGGCAAAATCCGGGCCTTCATCCCTCCACGCGCCTGGCGCGGCTGGCCGCCCTGCCCCTGCTGACCCTGCCTTTCGTGGCTCCCCTGCTCTCCAACGCCTTCTTGGACCTGCCCCACCCCCCAGCTTCCGCCGAGCGACGCGAATTGCCGGGCGAGGGTTATGAACTCCACCTCCCGGACCAGGCCCCCGGGATGGGACTGCTCTGGTTCGAACCCCGGGGCAGCGACCGGCACCACGCTCTGGAAGTCTGCCTCAAGTACCGCGGGATCAACCTCCGTCCTACCGGCACATCCGGCATCCAAACCGACGGCCAATCCTGGTTCCGGGAATTCTTCCTGGTCGATGGTGCCTTGATCCCCTCCCATTCCGAGTACCTCAAGTCGACGCTCGGATTCCGCAAATCCCCCGGCATCCACCTGATCTGGGTCGGCAGCCGGGAAAAGTTCGCCCTCGAATCCTTCGACCAGGCCAGTCTGGCCTCCTCCCAGAGACTCATTCTGGAAATGTCCTCACAATCCACCAACCAACCCAAACCGAGCTTGTCCAGGCCATGAAAACGTTGCGCGCCCTCCACCTCTACCTCGGCTGCCTTTTCGCCCCCCTGCTCCTGTTTTTTGCCGTTTCCGGCATTTGGCAAACTTACCGCTGGGAACGACCCAGCTTCGGCAAGAACAATGCCCTCACCCTGCTCTCCACGTTGCACACCGGCCACGCCCTGAAGACCGGCCAGCCCAACACCCTCTCCTCTGTCTACATGCAGGGGCTGGTCACCGCCATGTCGCTGTGCTTCGTCGCTACTGTCATCATCGGGCTGGTGATGGCCTTCCGCTACGGCCGCCGACGCACCGCCCTCCTCTGTCTGTCCGGCGGCATCCTCCTCCCGCTCCTGCTGATCGGGCTGGTGTGGTTCAACTGATTCCCCGCCACTTTTGGTACCCGTGCGCGGTAACCGGGATGATACAGATGAATAACGACCAAAACTCCAAATCTCCAAGGAGTTACGTTTGGTTTTGCGCAGAAAGCCAGCTCACCTGAGGGAGCCAAACCTATTCACTTTCTGCCTCCTGTTTCAATCTTGGTGTCTTGGTGGTTTATTTCTGAATCCGGTGCCGGGCTCGCTTTGGGATTGGCCTTTGACGGGAACACTGCATAAAGACGCGCACCATGATCCTCAGCGACCACCAAATCAGTACCCTGGCCCGCAAGGGCATGATCCGTCCCTTCGAACCCCAATTGATCCGCCGCGATCCCGATTCCCGGCCTGTGCTGTCGTATGGCTGTTCGAGTTACGGCTACGACCTCCGCCTTTCCGCGCGGGAATTCCAGGTCTTCCGCCATGTGCCCGGCACGGTCATCGACCCCAAGCATTTCAATCCCCGCAATCTCGAGAAGGTTTCCCTGCATGAGGACAAGCAGGGGCAATACTTCATCCTGCCGGCCCGGAGTTATGGCTTGGGAGTTGCGGTGGAAAAACTGACCCTGCCCCCGAACGTCACCGCCATTTGTGTCGGCAAGAGCACCTACGCCCGCTGCGGCATCATCGCCAACGTCACCCCCGCCGAGGCCGGATGGAGCGGGCACCTGACCCTCGAGTTTTCCAACTCCTCCGCCGCCGACTGCCGGATCTACGCCAACGAAGGCATTGTGCAGATACTCTTCTTCACCGCCGAAGAATGCGCCGTCTCCTACAAAACCCGCGCCGGGAAATACCAGGACCAGAAACAGCGAATTACCCTGCCGAAGGTGTGAGTTTTTATTCAAATAAGCCGCCCAAAAACAGCTGGATCAACAACCATGAAACGCTGGCACAAAATCACATGTTTTTGCACGTTGATCATTTTGGGATTGGGAATACACCGTCTGAGCACCCCTTTAGTCTGCGTAAACCCGGCCCCTCTCACGGTGAGATCCATGCCATCACGACCCAACTTTGGACCTATGAGTTATAGGCTAACGACTTCCTACTACCGGACATCCGGGGTCGGCGATGTTCAACCCGGTCACAATTACGGCCGCGTCCTCCGGTAAGAAGAAAAGTCCCCTCATCTACGTTTGAATGTGCGCGGTGGCCAAGGCATCGCGGTCCGTATCGTCGGGGTTTTCGAAGGGGGATTCATTCAGGGTTGCGTTTGTGGGAGTTGACTGACCGTCGCTCGAAAGGCGGAACGCCAAGAAATCTGCGACATATTTCCTAACAACCAAAGAAACTTCAAAAGACCGCCACCGAGCCCTGGGCGGTACCGACGGCGATGCGGTCCTGCACCGGCGACCAGGCCAGGGTGCTGATTTCCTGGTCAAGAACGGCCGCACCGAGGATCTCGTCCTCTCCATCGCCGTTCCAAAGGATGAGGCGCCCGGCCTTGCAACCGGAAACGAGGTGGTGGTTGCGGGGATGAAAAGCCATGGCGGTGACGAGGTCGGCATGGGCCATGAAAGGCTTGCCCTGGCGGCCATCGGGACCGGGACCGGAACAATCCCACAGAATGATGTCCATACCCCCGGCCGTGGCCAACCACTTGCTGTCGGCCGTCCATGATTGCAGGCGGACTTTTCCAGGATACCCCTGCATGTGCAGATGGTCACCGCTCGCTGCCTCCCAAATATGCACGGAGTGTTCCTGGCTGCCCGCGGTGACCCAACGACCATCCGGGCTCCAGGTGCAGGACCAGAGGGCGGCCGGCCAGTCGTAGCGGCGGATCTCCCTCCCGCTCTTCGGATCCCAGACGCGCAGACCACCGTGGGTGGCTCCCAGCAACATACCGCCCGGCGGATACCAGGCCAGGTCTTCGATGCTGGTCTTGCCATCGGTGATGTCACGCAGCGGCACACCATCCTTGCCGGTCAAAACCACCGATTTGCCCCAGGCCACGGCCATAAGCGGGGATTCCGGCCCCGTGCTCCACAGCATGCGCAAGGGCCAGCCCTTGGCGGGTTTGAGGTCGACCGCGCCCTTGCCACCTTCAGCGGTCCAACTGCGCAGGCGCCCGTCCTGGGCGGCGGAGAAGAACAGCGCACCGTCCGGCGACCACGTGAGCGACTGCACTCCCAGGTCATGGGCTTGGATTTTTTCAATCAAGGAACCATCGCCGGCAAACAAATCGATCCCACCCGCGCCGTTGGCCACGGCCAACTTGGCGGCATCGGGCGACCAGGCCAGTGCGGTGATGAAGTCGTCGGATTTGGCCGACCAACGGGGGCCCAGGCGGCGGGTCTTTACCGGTTCCGTCATGGGTCAGGCCAGGCAGGATTTGAAACCGCGGTTGAGGGCATCACGGTCCAGTTCGCGTCCGATGAACACGAGGATGTTTTTCCGGGTCTCTCCCGCCTTCCACTCACGATCGGGCTGGGCCTGGAGGATCATGTGAACCCCCTGGAAGACCACCCGCTTGGATTGGCCCCGGACCGCGATGACCCCTTTCATGCGGAAGATGTTGACCCCCTGCTCCTGCAGCAGTTTGCCCAACCACTCGTTGAGCTTCTTGCCATCCACTTCCCCCACCGCTTCGATCCCGACTGATTTGACGGATTCATCATGCACATGATCATGGCTGTGGCCATGTCCGTGGTCGTGGTCATGATCGCAGTGGCCATGTTCGTGGTCGCAGTGGCTGTGATCGTGCCCGTCGTGCGCATCGTGGTTGTGTTCCTTTTCTTCCCCCAGGAAGTGCGGTTCCATTTCCAGGATGCGGTCGAGGTCGAAGCCGTGGACATCGAGCACTTTGTCCAAAGGCACATTGGCATTTTCACAGCGGTGCACCCTGGCCAGCCGGTTCATCGTGCGGATACGGGCTTCAAGGGAATCGATTTCGGAGGACGGCACCAAATCGGTCTTGTTGAGCAGTACCACGTCGGCAAAGGCGATCTGTTCCTTGACTTCGCGGCTGTCGCCGATGTGGAGGTTGACGTGCTTGGCGTCGACGAGGGTGACCACGGCATCCACCTTGAGCACGGCCTTCATTTCGTCGTCCATGAAGAAGGTCTGGATGACGGGTCCGGGATCGGCCAGGCCGGTCGTCTCGATGAGGATGCGGTCGAATTTGTCGCGCCGCTTGAGCAAGCCGTGGAGGATGCGGATGAGGTCGCCCCGCACGGTGCAGCAGATGCAGCCGTTGTTCATCTCGATGATCTGCTCCTGCCCCTGTTCGCGCAGCAGGATGTCGTTGTCCACGCCCTCTTCGCCGAACTCGTTCTCGATCACGGCGATGCGGTGGCCGTGATCCTCGGAAAGAATGCGGTTTAACAGCGTGGTTTTTCCAGCGCCGAGAAAGCCGGTGAGGATGGTGACGGGAACTTGGCTTGCCATTGTGATCTTTCGAGATGGACGCTCGTCATCGACGGCGCGGGAGAATAACAGAAATGATTACGGCAGTGAGGGGGCACGGTTCTAGCGCTTCCGGTTGAAGGGGGCCACCGTGTCCGCATTGAGTCGGTAGCCTGCGCTGCCCATGTTGGTTTTCGAGCGACCGCTTTCGATCGCACCGCTGATCCAGACCGGTTCCGCGGCGGTCGCTTCAGGGACCGGTTTGGCCGGAAACACATGGATAATCTGGTTTGCCGGTGGTGGCGGCAGGTGGATACACGCGCCGAAGTAGGGCATCAGCAGGAATTCGTGAATCAGGTTGCCGCGCCGCTCCAGCGGGACCACAAAGCCTGCGATGCGCACGCGCGTGTTGTCGAGGGCGGAGTTAAGCGGGGCGTTGTCCCACATCTCCTGCATGCGCGCCATCGCCTCCATGGCGCGCGGATCACCGTCCTTGAGCGTGGCGAAATCCAGGCCTTTCAACTCAGCGGCCGGATCCCATCCCTTGGGCAAGAGGGCGTCCCACTCGACAGTACGATACGTCGGCCCTGGTTTGGCGTCCGCCGGTGCAGCGGGCAGTCGTTCGCCAAGCCGGTAGCCGGGTTTGGCTTGTTGTGCTGCCGCTCCCTGGATGAGCGGCAAGGTCATTGCAAGGGCGAGTACGAGTCGCTTGCCAAAGGACGGTCGTCGGGACGTAATCATTTTTGGTATGCCTCATTGGCGCTTGTAGGGTTCAACCTGTTCCGCATGGATGTGATAGCCGGCGCTTCCCATGGCGGTGTCGGCGCGCCGGACCACCAGTTCCCCGCTGATCCAGACAGGGTCCATTGCCACGCCCTCGTGGGGTTTTGACGTGCGCACATGGATGATCTGGTTCGAAGGCGGCGGCGGCGTATGGATGCAGGCGCCGAAATACGGGACCAGCAGGAACTCATCGATCAGCATGCCACGTCTCTCGAGCGGAACGACGAATCCGGGGATGCGCACGCGCTTGCGATCAAGCTGCGAGTTGATCGGGGCCTGTTGCCAAAGCGCTTGAACTTTGGCCAGAGCATCTGCGGCGCTTGCGTCCCCATCGCGTAGTGCGCCGAGATCAAGTCCCTTGAATGCGGCTGCCGGGTCCCAGCCCGCGGGTAGCAGTTCTTCCCAGGTGATCTCCCGATACTTCGCGTCCGGGGCGGGAGCTTGTCGCGCGGTGATCGGATCCCCTATCCGCCAGGCCGCGGGACCATGGCGTGCCTCGCGGCCGGCGAGATTGAACAAATCAAGCGCGAACCAGGCAAGTCCCGCGCAGAAAACCACGATCGCTCCAGCCCGAACACCTGTTTTCACCGGATCACCTTTCGCGCGTCAGATTCGCGGTGCCAAGCCATCAGCCAGGGCCATCCGGTACGCCCGATACCCCGGCACCAGGCTTGCCGCAAGGCCGATGGCAACGATCGCAAGCAGCATGGTCAGTTCAGCGCCATCGGGAAGGCGCGCCCGCAGTACGACGCCGTAACGGGTTAGCGCGAGCTCACCCAGCAGCGGCGCTGCAGCGGTCAGCAAAAAGAGACCCAGAATCACTCCGCCGAGGGTGATCAGTAGCCCCTCGACGGCAAGCAATGCGAAGACATCGCTGGGTGCCGCGCCAACCGAGCGCAACACTGCGAGCTCGCGGCGCCGTTCGCCCAACCCCGCCAGTACCACTGCCACCAGGCCGATGAATGCCACCGCCGCGACCAGCGCCGAGACCCCTGTCAGGGTGCGCTCGACAGTCCCGATCATTTGCCAGAGGTCGTCGAGCGCCACTCCCGGCATCACCGCCATCAGCGGCTCGGTTCGAGAGGCGTTGATGCGACGCTGGGCGGCGAACACATCGGACCGGTTGTGCAGGCCTACCAAGGCGGCGGTAATCGATTTTGGAGTGAGATTGAACTTGCGCGCAAATTCCGCGGGAATCGACAGGCCGGGCACCGGGGCGCCGCCCTGCCAGTTGAGATGGATGGCCTCGATGGCTTCGAGGCTCACATGAACCGTGCGGTCTACAGGCGTACCGGTGCGGGTGAGGATGCCGACCACTGTGAAGGGTTTGTCGCCGTGCTCGGCCAGGTCGGCATCACCCGCCCCATGGGATAGGGTGATGCGATCGCCCAACCGATAGCCGGTGGCAGCCGCCACGTCCGCGCCGATGACGGTATCGAAAAGCTGCTCGAAGCGCTTGCCCTGCGCCAATTTCAAGGGCAATCGGTCGCCATGGCGGAAATGATCGAAGTAGGCACCTGTCGTGCCCAGCACCGCGAAACCGCGATGGGAATCCCCAAGCGAAAGGGGCACCGTCCAGGCCACTGCCGGATCGCCAGCCAGCGCAAGATAGCTTGGCCAGCCCATGTTGTTGGTTGCTGCACCGATTCGAAACACTGCGTAGAGCAGCAATTCCACCGGGTCGGCGCGAGCTCCCACGATGAGGTCGGTACCGGATACCGCCTCGGCGAAGCTCGCCCGTGCGTCGGTGCGCAGGCGTTCGATGCCGACCAGCAGGACGACACTCAAGGCCACCGATAGCACCATCATGCCCAGGGTCAAGCGGCGGTTCCACGCGCTGCGCGCAGCCAGGACGGGAATGAACGGATTCACGCGCCCTGCTCCTCGGCGTGTGCCCGGTTGATCTCGCCCAACGCCAGCGTGCGCGAGAACGCGTTTTCCAGTCGCCTGTCATGGCTGACGAAAAGCAGACTGCTTCCCGCCTGCGCGCATTGCTCAAGCAGGAGTTCGAGGAAGGCCATCTGGCGCCCGGCGTCGAGCGCGGAAGTGGGTTCGTCCGCGACAATGATTTCGGGCGCACCGATCATTGCGCGCGCGGCGGCGACCCGCTGTTGCTGCCCGATGGAAAGCTCGGTGACGCGCCGCTTCAGGAGGTCGGGTGCGAGGTCGAGCCGGGCCAGCAAGCGGAGGGCTTCAGCCAGTGGTGAGGAAGACTGCAGCAAACAACGCTCCGCACGGCGTCTTGAAAAGCGGCAAGGCAGCAAAACGTTGTCGACGACCGTCAGGTAGGGAACAAGGTTGAATTGCTGGAACAGGAATCCGACGTGGTCGGCGCGGATACGGTCACGCGCGGCCGCACCGGCGTGCTGGAAGTCGGTCCCCAGCACATGAACCCTGCCCTGATCGGCAACGACGACCCCGCCGATCAGATTCAGGAGCGTACTTTTGCCGCTGCCTGACGGGCCGTGCAGGAACAGGCTTTCACCGAGCCCGAGGCAAAGATGCGGGATCTCCAGGCACCAGGGTAGGCCCGGCTTCCAGCGAAAGCGGACGTCCTCGATCAGAACGGCCTGCGATGGCAACGTGGCAGTCGACATCCTAGAGCCGTACGATACGATTCTTTGGGGTCAGACGTTGCGACGCCTGACCTCGCGGCCCGGCAACCTGGACGTCGATCCGTTTCAGGCGTGGCAACTCCCCGAACAGTCGGACCTCGATCTCGCGCAATGCCTCCGGCCGGCCGCAAGTAAAGGTGTAGGCGGCTTCCATGTTGGCGTGTTCCTCGTTTGCAGGAGGTGTAGTGCCGCGCGGTGCATCGTGGCCCGGAGTGCCGGCAAGCACAGGAGCGTTCAGTCGCACCGGCCCGGCGACGCATCCAGCGCCTGCCGAGGGTGCCGCCACTGATTCGCTGCGTCGCAGGCGCACCGCCATGGCGTCGACGGCGCGGCCTTGGCTCGCGTTGGCGGGAGCGGTCTCGAAACCCAACAGGTTGTCCAGCGGCGTGTTCAGGGTAATGGAAAGTTTGTCGCCGGCGATCGACACCTGGATCGTCGCATGTCCATGCACATGGGCTTGGTGTGCAAGCGCGCCGTGTGCGGCGACCTGCATTCCCAGCGCTACAAGGATCGATGCGGATACCTGGGTCCTTGCATGCATCTCATCCCCCCTTCATTGCGCGATACCGCTCGACTGCCAACCTAAACCAGGTGACCCAGGGAGATCGCCAACCCACCGCCGGCCACCAGCGATGATTGCACTGCGATGTCCATCGGACGCCTGCGCTTCTGCATCTGAGGCACCAGATCGGCGGCGGCAATGTAGATGAAGCTCGCCGCTGCAATCGCCAATGCGTACGGCACAAGTCCATTGGCCAGTGGTAGCGCATACCAGCCAAGCAAGCCGCCCAGCACGGCGGTCATGCCGGAGAGCAGGTTCAAGGCCAGCGCAGGCAAGAACCCGAAACCGGATTGCCTGAGGAGCACGAAATCGCCGAGCTCCTGCGGAATTTCATGTGCGATGACGCTGATCGCCACGGTCATGCCGAGTGCCGGGCTCTGCAGAAACGCCGCAGCGATCAGGACCCCATCGACGAAATTGTGGACCCCGTCCCCCAGCAGGATCATGATTGCCGAAGGCGTATGAGCGGATTCACCATCCAGATGATCGTGACGCCAAAGCGCGAGTTTTTCAAGCATGAAAAACCCGAACAGGCCCGCAAGAATGGAAAGTCCCAGGGTATGGGCCGGCAGCAATGTGGCTGCCTCCGGCAGGATGTCCATGAACGCGGCGGTTAGCATCGCCCCCACCGCGAATCCGATCATGTGCGAGCCCAAGCGTGGCGTCATGATGCGCCCGAGCAGCGCCGATGCGCAAACGCTAAGCAGCGTACCGCCGATAGTGGCGCAAAGAATATAGGCAAGGGTCATCGGGGGGGAGGTGCCGCGTTTGGCGGCGCCTGCGAGCCCGATCAATTATACGCAACAAAGTTGCAATAGAGCGCTTAGCCTGCGCAGCGTGCGCAGGTACCCTTGATGTTGAGTTCGATTTCTTCGCTCTTGAAACCCGCAGGCAAGTTCAACTTCGGGGTTGAACCGGTGGGTACGCAGAAAACATCGCCACACGTACGGCACTTGAAATGCGCATGCGGGTCGTCGTGCTTGCCTACGGCGCTGAAACGGAATACCCGTTCATCGTCGGCAATCTTGTGCGCGAGCCCCTCGCTGGTTAGCCAGTCAAGGACCCTGTAGACCGTCACACGGTCGACATGCTCGTTGGCGAGTGCCTGTTCCACGTCGCGATGGGAGAGGGCGCGATTGGCTTGCGTCAGCAGGCTCAGGATCGCGACCCGTGCACCTGTGACCCTGGCGCCGGTTGCGCGCAGGCTCTCTGTCGGAGAGGCAGGTTCAACAGGTTTGGACATGCGGTTTAGTCTAGAGCAAGCATGGTGTGCCTGCAATCAGGATGTCTGGACCTTAGACGAGCGACGGATGTTGAAGCACGTTCGCGGCAAAGCCGGACATCCCTTTAATGCAATACAGTTGCGATAAACGGTTCTGCTCGTTCATAATGCAACATAATTGCGTTTAAAGAAGGGGTAAAGGGCATGCTGGTTGTTGAAGAATCTCGGGAGATCGCGGCGGCCGTTCGATTCCGTTCCCGCGCGATTCGCATGGTTGATTCCCCTGCGGAGCTGATCGACATTTTCGATCCCGAGGTGCAAGTACTGGTATGGCGCCGGAAAGCGGCCAGGTTCGCGGCCTACTGCAGTGCGAGCCCGCCCGCTGGGTCCAGCTTCGGTACCGGGTTTCGGAAAGTGTTTCGCGCGGGGGAATCGCTTGGCAACGAGTTGTCGGAAGCGTTTAGCGGTCGGCCTACGATTGCCCCGGATGTGCTGTGCCTGGCGGAACTGTATGCCGTTCTGCTCGGCTGCGAGGCTATCGGACTGCGCTATGAAGTGGTTGATGGCGCCATGTGCCCGGGCTTTCATGTCGACCGCACCGGCATCCGTCTTCTTTGCACCTACCGCGGGCCCGGGACGCAGTGGATCGACGACTGCCATGCCGATCGCAGCAAACTGGGTCCCGGATCTGGGGGATTGCCTGACCATCTTTCCGGGCTGTTCGGGCCGGGTACGCAGGTTCAAGAAGCGGCGGTGGGCGATGTCGTGCTGCTCAAGGGTTCGCTCTGGCAGGGCAACGCCGGGCGCGGCGCGATCCATCGATCGCCCGCAGTCGATCCGGATCAGGCGCCGCGTATCCTGGTGGCGATGGATGCGGTTTGGATCTGATGTATCTCGGGTGCGCAGCGGTTGTGAACCGCGTCTTGGGCAAAGCACAGGTGGCGTTTGTCTTGACCTGACTCAGTCCCTGCGCAGCACCAGCCCCTTGAGGTACTCCCCTTCGGGAAAAGCCAGCCGGACCGGATGGTCGCCGGCGCCGCCAAGCCTCTGCTCCACCAGCGCGTCTATGCCGGCATCGAGAGCCGCCCCGGCAATGATCTTCTGGAACAGTTCGGCCCCTACACCGCCCGAGCATGAAAAGGTGACCAGGCGCCCCCCGGGCTTGAGCAGCTTGAAGCCGAGCAGGTTGATGTCCTTGTAGGCGCGGGCAGCACGTTCCACGGAAGCCGGCGTTGGCGCGAACTTGGGCGGATCGAGGACGATCAGGTCGAAGCTGCGACCGGTGTTGCGCATCTCGCGCAGCGTGTTGAAGACATCATCCTCGCGCCACTCGGCACGAGCGGGGTCGAAGCCATTGGCCTCAACATTCGCGCGCGCGATTTCAAGCGCCGGGCCGGAGGAATCGATGGACAGCACATGGCCCGCGGCTCCGCCCAGAAGGCCGAGTGAAAAGCCGCCGGTGTAGCAGAAGCAATTGAGGGCTTCCATGCCAGGGCTGGCAGCCGCCAGGTCGCGCACGATGCGCCGGTTCTCGCTCTGGTCCAGGTAAAAGCCGGTCTTGTGGCCGCGGGCGATATCGACCGCCAGGCGGATGCCGTGCTCTTCGATGAAAGTCCGCTCGGGCGGTGTACCGCGCAGGACACCACTGCGTGGCGTCAGCCCCTCGAGTTGCCGCACATCCGCATCCGAGCGTTCGTACAGGTCGGCCAGTCCGGTGGCGGCGAGTAACGCGTCGGCGATCTCCTCGCGCCATTTCTCCGCACCGGTGGAGAGGAATTGCGCCACCAGCGTGTCGCCGTAGCGATCGACGATGAGGCCAGGCAATCCGTCGGATTCGCCATGCACCAGGCGCATGCCGGTTCCGGGCCGATGGCGTGGCCGGCGGGCGATCGCTTCGCCGATGCGCGTGGCAAAGAAGCCGGGGTTGATCGGACGTTGGGCCTCGAAGGTCCAGACCCGCGCGCGGATCTGCGATTTCGGGCTGTAGGCGGCGAGCGCCAGCACGCCGCCACCATGGCTGCGGATACGCACGGTTTCGCCCGCTGCGGGCTCGTGTGAAACCTTGTCGATCGCGCCGGAAAACACCCAGGGGTGATGGCGTGCCAGCGACTTCTCCTTGCCGGCCTTGAGGAAAACATCAATCAAGCGGGTTCACTTTCTTTTCGCGCGGGGATGTGCGGCGTCGTAGACGCGCGCCAGTTGCTGGCAATCGAGATGGGTGTAGATCTGCGTGGTGCTGATGTTGGCGTGGCCGAGCAGTTCCTGGACCGCACGCAAATCGCTCGAGGATTGCAGCATGTGGGTGGCGAACGAATGGCGCAGTACGTGCGGGTGGACATTCGACGGGACGCCGCTGCGCAGGGCCCATTGTTTGAGCCGGGCCTGGACCACGGCCGGGGATATCCGCCGGCCGCGCGCCCCGACGAAAAGCGCCGGTTCCTCAGGCCGCGCGATGGTCCCGCGAATGGCCTGCCAGGCGGCCAGCGCCTGCATGGCCTTGCCACCGACCGGTACTGTCCTGGTCTTGCCGCCCTTGCCGGTGATCGTGACCTCGGCGTTGCCTTGGTCGACCCATCCGGCCGAACCCGCGCCTGCCGCGCGATCGAGGCCAACGACCTCCGCCAGACGCAGCCCCGATGAGTAGAACAACTCGAACATGGCAATGTCGCGCAGGTCCTGCGGATCTCCGGGGTCGGGCGTGGAGCGGTCAAGCAGCATGCCGGCGTGATCGACCGAGAGCGCCTTGGGCTGGCTGCGCGGCGCGCGCGGCGCCCGGATGCCGGCGGCGGGATT
>JANRJG010000011.1 GCA_033875315.1 Candidatus Methylacidiphilales bacterium | reverse complement strand
GTTGCGGCGGCACCGACCCGCTCCCTTCGTCGTCACTTCCTCACGTATATACTTCATATATGCTCGGTCGTTCCTCCTCGGGTTCGGGCCGGTGGCACTCGCAACGCGGACTTGCCCTATTTTTGAGATGACTTCTAATACCTAATCCGATTGCTTAGGCGCGAAAGCGCCCCGGAGGGCCGCACGCTGTGCGGCTTGGTCGCCCGTGATGCAGGCAAACGGGACCTGTCTTGCGACCGCGTTTCACGCGGCGACCCTCCGATTGAAACAGGCTCATTCAATATGATTTGATATAAGACTCACGGATAGGCACTTATACCAAATGGAATGGAGTGGGCGTAAAAGTGCCTTATGGGAGGGCGAAGCTCCAGGCTCCCCCGTAAGCATTCGGGGCTGAGCCGCCCTTGGAATAGAGACATCAAACCGGCTCGGCGGAGCCTCGCCCTCCCGTTTATTCTGTCGCTCAGTCATTTTGATTTGGTGTCAGCCGGATCAATTCAGTTCACCACGAAGGACGTCCCGTGACCGCGTTGGTCACGCCGAACGGGACCTCACGCGGCGAAGAACGCGAAGCAGAAACACATGATTGGGAATACATGATGAAGTCATCCTACGGCATGACATTTGGCTTCGGGTTCACCGATCGGTGAATGGAGTTTTTGCCAACCAAAATCCGTATAACTTCGCGAACTTAGCGTTCTTCGCGGTAAACCAACTGGATCGTTCCAGCTCAGGGGGACGTCACAGAAAGACGCCAGAAACGCCTGATGGTGTTATTGGTGTCGATGATTTCAATCCCGGTGCTGGTGGCGTTGAGAGTGATGCCCGACGTGACGGGACCGGCGGCCCAGGAACCGCCCCCTGTCTTGGAGGCCAACACCCCGCCGGCGGTGGTGTTGGCGGTCCACGTTGCGTTGGCCAGGGAAGTCGAGGTCGACATTTGCACCTGGTAGGTGACATCGGAGCGTGTGGCGTTGCCCACGGTGTATTTGTAACCACCGGAAACGGGAGAGAGCACGGGAAGCAGGGCCCGGGCGTTCACGGTGGCGTTGCCCGCTCCGAGGGCGTAAGCCATGAGATTGTTGATACCATCGTTGTTGGCATCGGCCGTCTGGGATGCGTTGCCGGACCAAGTGTTGAATGTCAAACCCGTAGAAGTTGTCCCCACGACAGAAAATTGCGGGATGGAAGGAGTAAATGGTGCAGTGTAAGGATAGTTAGCCCAAATGGCATCAAAATCGCTGTATTGTGAAAAACCCGCGAAGATTGGGTTAGGAGTGGATGCAAGGGAGCTGGTGAACGACCACACATACCTACCTCCTCCGGAAGACTGAGCAGTGATCCAGTACCAACTATCCGGGGCCAAGGTGATGCCCCCTCCGGAAAACGAATAATTCACAAAATTGGTCGAGTTTGTGGTGAATGAAGGAGAAGCGAGAAGAATGGGGTCATCGCCGGTGCCAGGTTGATTGAAGTCTGCATCCGGCTCGCCGTTCACTTTGTAAAGATACAGCACCATAGGAGCGCTGTTGTTGATGACTTTAATGGGCAACACAACACTCTGTAGCGTGACCACACCTGTCGGGGTTTTGAAAGCCGCCCCTATATAACTATCCGGCGAAGAATTTACTTCAAAGACATCAGAATTAGTGCTTTGACTCAAATTTGAAATATCAATCGCAGCCCCGAAAGCGAAATAGTTGGGTAAAATGCATAACAACAGTAAGAAGAGTAAGAACGGATTCTTGCCTGTTATCAAAGAATTCATGCAGATTGCTTTTGCTAAAAAATAAGGCTGCTTGGCATAGGACATTTATATATCATCAATCAAGCGCACCGTGAACATGAAGTTGGTATTTTCATTGTTATTTATTTCACTGCTGGGAATGCCTTCGAGCGAATCGACGTCGACTGAGCTCACGGTTGTGATATAGTTAGAGTCCCCATCGAGCCAGCCTCCGACAACTTTCATGGTAAATGACGCCAGCGCATTGTTGCCTTGGCCGTTGAGCGAGATACTCTGAATCTCCACCTTGGCTACGCCTCGCAAGGGCATATTGGATGTGCCATTGTTTTGGCTTCTGGGGTCAGTGACCATAATGTAGAGGGTCTTTTGCCCATTCGCGATTCGTGTGTTGATCGCATTTTGTAGGCGCCCTGATTGATTGCCTCTGCTGGCGTTGATCGCAGTATTGCTAGGATTATCACTGTAAAAATTAAGATCCGCTCCCGTGGCAACTTCGTCCTCCCACTGGCTCGGAGATTTGCCGTTTTGGGGCCTGATATCCATTCCCAGTATTTCCCCGTTGGTAAAATCTCCTGTTTGTAGCCTTTCCAATGTGACCGTGAGATTGGAACCACTGTTGTAATAGTTTTTAAAGTCATCAACGGTAATTCCCAATGGGGCAACACCACCACTGGAGCCGTCCACATCACTTTTACCGATTCCCGCGACTGGAGTTATCTCTGCGGTAGCGCGTCTAGTCATGACGGAGCTGCCGGCACCCATGACTCGCGCTATGAAATAAGAGTGACTGCCTGAAGCTACTACTGTTACTCGTCTAGGGTTGTTGCTTCCTACCGTGCCATTGAATGTGACATTCGAGGAAGTTATGGTGACTCCATTAGAGTCAGCAACAGTAACAGCCTGGGATTTAGCCGTGGTTTCCGCAGTGGCTGACAATGTGGCTTTTTGCTGGTTGCTGTTGATAGTTCCGGCAACTTTTACGTAATCATTGTAGTAACTCCATGCAGCGGTCAAGGCGGCGGCGTCACAGGCCCGCTGGAGTTGGTTGGCGCGGATGACCATCAGGCCGTAATCGACCGTGAGCGCCGCCATGATGCAAAGGATGACCAAAGCCAGCATCACCAACATGATGGATTGGCCTTTTCGGGCCTGACGCTTGGTTCGATGGGTGTGTTTCATAGTAAACCTCGGGTTGGGGATGTGGATAGCGGGGACTAGGTGGGCTCGCGTGTCATGGTGACACTTTTGTTGAAAGTGAAGTTGTTGAGGCCGGGGATGAAGTTGGTCAACTGCTTGTGGGTGACCTGGAGATTCACGCGGATCAAACTGCCGTTGGGCGCATTGTTTTTGCCGCTGGCGTCACCCACCGTGGTCCAGGAGCTGCCGTTGTTTTGGCTGTATTGGATCGTGACCACCGGGGTGATGTTGTAGGTGTTCAGAAAATTGGTCACACGGGTGTTGACGTTGGTCGTGGTCTTGCCGACCGAAGCCGCGCGTGCCCCTTCACGGGCGGCGTTGGTGACCTGTAGGTTGACATTCATGAGCCATCCCAACTCGATGATCCCCATCAGAAGCAGGAGGAGCACCGGAACCAGGAGGGCGAATTCAACGACACCCTGTCCGCGGCGGGAGCCCGGACGGAGTCTGTGCAGTGTGCCTTTCATGTTTCCAAACTATCGGAAACGGCACTTTTTCAGTAGAAGCGCCAAGCCCCAAAAAAGTCCCTAGGGGTCAGGGACGAATGGCACTGTCCAGTTGCCGAGGGCGGCGGTTAAGCCGGATCAATGTAGTTCACCGCAAAGTTCGCGAAGCCGAAACAGTTGGCTATGAATAAAATACAGAACAGTTTAATTCCAAATTGAATTGAGTGGGCGTAAAGTGCCTTATGGGAGGGCGAAGCTCCTGGCTCCCCCGTTTATTCTGTCGCTCAGTCAGTTTAATTTAGAGCGCTTTGCGTTTACTTAGCAGTGGCTTCATCTCGTTTCTCTTACTCGCTCTCGTGCTCGTTCTCTCCCATTCAGAGAGCACGAGAATGAGAAAGAGTATGAGAACGAGTAGCTGATTAAATACACAATGCTCTAGTATAATTTCACGGCCCTTGGATTCAACTGACCAATGGGTGATTGGAGTTGTTCGCAGCCCAGAATCGTATGTCTTCGCGAACTTCGCCGCGTGAGGTCCCGTTCGGCGTGACCAACGCGGTCACGGGACGTTCTTCGTGGTAAACCAACTGCATCTTTCCGCCTCAGGCGGATAAGCAACTGCATAGTCACGGCTAGGGTCAAGGGGCGGGAGAAGATGATGGGTGGTCTGGGTCGGTAGACGATGCCCGCTCAAGTCCCGCTGAAAAGGCATCCCTCTGGTGTGTGAGGAAAAAAGCGGCGGCCTCCGTGCGGCGGGAGAGCCCCAGTTTGCCCATGAGATTGA
The DNA here is from genome assembly GCA_033875315.1 of Candidatus Methylacidiphilales bacterium. NCBI lineage: Bacteria > Pseudomonadati > Verrucomicrobiota > Methylacidiphilae > Methylacidiphilales > Methylacidiphilales bacterium. Next base: position 97,079 of record JANRJG010000011.1, on the reverse strand, counting down.
AAATGTAATTCTTCACCGTCCGGTGGCTCAGTCCCAGTTGTGTCCCGATTTCTTTGTTGGTTTTCCCCTGGGCCAGAATCTCCAGCACACGGCGTTCCTGGATGGAAAGCAGGCGCAACTTTTGCAGCGGTGAACTGGCCCCGCCCGGGGTGATGGCCTTCCGGAGGATTTTAAGGGTGCTGGAGGGATCAAAGATGTTCTCCCCGGTCATCACCCGGTGGATGGCATCCACCAGGTAGGTGCCGTCGACGTCCTTGAGCACATAACCCTCGGCTCCCGCCTCGACCGCATCGATGAGGTGGGTATCGCTGGCATAGGAGGTCAGAACCAGGACCTTGGGCGAGGCGGGCTCGGATTTGATGCGGCGGCAAAGATCGATCCCCGAGCCATCCTTCAGGCGGAGATCGAGCAGCACGAGATGGGGTTTGTGTTGCTTCAAACTGGACATGGCCTGTTCGATGGACTCCGCCTCGCCCACCACGGCCAGGCCGGGGGAGGCTTCAATCAGGGTGCGTAGTCCGAGCCGGACCATGGCATGGTCGTCTACCAGAAGGATACGGATCAAGGGGCTGTTTTTTTTCATAAGGGTTGGGTCGGGATATCGATGCGGACCCGGAGTCCGCTGGGCTGGTTGGTTTCCCACGCCAGGCGGGCTCCCATTTGTTCCGCCCGCAGCATGAGATTATTCAGGCCGCTGCCGCCTGTTTCTGCGGAATGGGCCGGGAGTCCAACGCCGTCATCTTCGGCGATGATCTGGATGGCATCCGCGGACGGCACGATTTCAAGACGGAAATGCCCGGCCTTTGCGTGTTTGGCGGTATTGGTCGCCACTTCTCGGATCAGACGGATCAAATGGAAAATCTGGTTGCGGTCCAGGCGGGAGATTGCGGCTTCGTCGATCTGGGTCGCCACGGCGACGCCGCAGTGACCCAGCGTGCTGTCCAGAATGCGCAACAAAACCTGCCGCAGTCGCGCGGGTTCTGTTCGACGCGACTCCAGTCCGGCGATGGCGATGCGCAAGGCGGCTATGGCACGGTTGATTTCGGGAACGATCTGTGAGAGGAGGCGGCGGATTTCCTGTGGTTTGACGGCTTTGTTGCGCTCTGCCGCATCGATGGCCATCCCCATGGCGTAGAGTGTCTGGAGGATGTCGTCGTGGAGTTCACGGGCGAAAAGATCCTGTTCGGTAATCGCCTGTTTCAATTCGTATTCCGCCTGCTCCCGGCGCCTGATCTCCTGGGCCATTCTGTCATGGTGTTCCCTCAGGGATTTGACCACGGCCGCAAGGTGGCCGATTTCGTCCGAGCGGGCCAGCAAGCGGGTGAGATCGACGTCAACTTCCGGATCCAGGGCGGCGGCCGTGAGGAGCTGCAAGGGACGATTGTAGCTGAAATGAAGCGCCGCCAACAGCAGGGAAAAAAGAACAAAGCAAATGGCACCGGTGAGCCAGAACGTGCGGCTGGCCAGACGGGCGAAGCCCGAGAGCATGGGAACAAACCGCTGAGCCTGGATTTCGGCTATGGCCTGGCCCTCCCAGTTGACCAGCTGGGAGGTGAAGGCGATGCGGGAGTCGGAAAGGTCGCCGGCCAGGAAGGGTGCCCCGGGCTGGGTGATTTCCAGACGCAGGCCGGAGGTTTTTTGCAGCTCATCCATGCGGGCGGCAGTCCACAATCTGCCGCCGATCAGCCATCCACGTGGTGAACTCAGCCGGCTGGAGTCCGCGGAGGGCTGGATGGGGGCCACGCGAATCTCCATCAAGCCAGCGGGACTCCACACGAAAAAATGGGAAAAATAACCCTTGGCGATGCAGGCCCTCAGTTCGTCCCTTCGAAGGGGAAGGGTCAGGTTGTTTTCGCGGACCGAACTGTGAACCAACTCACAGTTGGGATTCATGACCCAAACCGCATCCAGCTGGAAGGAATCCAGCGTGACATCGAGATTCTCCCTGGCCCAGACAGGATTGGGTTTGAGGGTGAAAGCCACCATCTCGTCCCAATAGCTGTAGTCGTGGACAAAATTTCGCAAGGTTTGTCCCGTGAGCTCGATCTGTGCATTCAGACGGATTTCCTCCTCCTGCTGCTGTTGTTGAAAGACGCCCAAAAACTGGCTCGTTTGGTGATGATGGACCACCAAAAGCATGAGCACACAACCGCCCCCGAATCCGAGGGCGAGGAGCAGCAGGCGGATGCCCAGATCCAGGCCGGTTTGCCACCGGAATCGGTTTGAGTTGAGCGTGGCCAGCGGGACTCTGGCCATCTGCCCCGGCAGGCTTTGCGCGGTGGATTCGTTCGCAGGACTCTTATCGGGATTCATCAACAAGCCTTATGGTCCTGAGGGGGGTGTCGCCATTGGCGCCGAGCGTGATCTTGAAGGTGTCACTGCTGATCAAATAATCGGGAACAAACTGGAGTGTCAGCTGGGTCCTGTCCTCGCTGGTGCCGCCGCCTGCGGCCCCCTGACCCTTGCCGTTGCCGTTGTTGCCCGGAGAAGGGGTTGTCATGGTGGTGACCGTGGTCACACTGCGCACACGGACCATGGCGATGGTTTGGATCACATGGGTGGAGGTGCCCACGGTGGGGTCTTTGTCGGGAATGATGACCACGGGTAGGAAGTATTGCTTCGCGGAAAGGCGGGCATTCATGGCGTCGCGAAGGGCGTTTTGCTGTGCGGTGGCCCCGTTGAGGGAATTGACCGTCTGGCCGACGAGTATTTTCTCCGCGTAGCCATTGCGCAATTCGTTCTCAAAGACCGAAACCGGCTTGCTGGCATTGCCGTCGAAACTCAGTGCCAGAGCATGGCCCGAACTGAAGGCGTCGGAGGTGTTGCGGGCCAGGGTCACGGTGAAAAGGTTCTGCCCCATGGCGTAGGTTTGGTAATCGGATAGGGAAAGGCCGAGCGGGCCGACCCGGTTGAGTCCCCGCAGGGAGGAGATTTCTGCCGCGGCGGAGCGGGAGATCGAAGTGGAGGTCAGCCCGATGACCCGGGCCAGGAAAAGGCCGGAATTGACCCGTGCTTGCACGCGAATACGCCCGGGGAGGGGGAAGGTGATGCCGCTGCTGTCGAGCGTGACCCCGTTCTGGGAACTGATAAAGATGGCCTCATTGCGGGCCGCCAACTCGGATGCTGCGGTGTTGGCGTAAGTGGTCCCTGTCTTTTGCACCACCAGTTTCACCGCCCCGGCCAAGGCCGCGGCATCACAGGCGGACTGTGTGGAGTGGGCTTCCAGAGCCAGAAGGGAAATGTCCACCGTCAATGCCCCGCCCATGAGAAGGGTTAGGATGAAAAAAACGGACAGCAGAAGCGTGCTTCCCCCACGCTTGGGATGCCGGTTTTTCCACGGGGTGTTCATGGAAATCAGGTCGGTTCGCGCCGCATGGTCACGGACTTGCTGATGGGCAGGCCGGTCAATCCCGGCACGAAATTGGTCAATTGTTGATAGGGAACAGCGATGGTGACGCGTATCAGGTCTCCGGAATCTGCTGCGTTGTAGGAGCTGGCCCCGCCGGACTGGACGGTGCCCACCGGGGGCGTCATGACGCTCCACGTTTGGCCGTTATCAGTGGAACGTTCGATGCGGATGTTGGAATTGGACAATGCCAGGCGTCCGGCAATCGAGATGATATGGCTCTGGACGCGCGGGATGTCCTGCCCGAGAGCGGCCGCCCGGGCGCCCTCTCTGGCCGCCGTGGCCACCATGACATGCCCGTTGATGAAGAACCCGATCTCCAAACAAAAGAGCATGATGAAAACCAGCAAAGGCACCGTCAAAGCAAACTCAATGGTGGATTGTCCCCGGCGGGAACGGGCAGATGCCCGGTGGCCTTGTTTGCATGGGGAACCCTCCATAAGCATAAATGCCGATCTTATAGCAATGGATGTGCTTTTCATAGCAAAGTCCGACAGTGCTGATTTTCCCTACAGATTAGGGCCATAAGGCACTATATCGGCGTAGCGTGTCTGATGTGGGGATGGACAACAGGGTGGGATTTTCTAGATTGGAAGTCCATGAGCGATTACCCGGCAACCCAAGCGCTCATTGAACTGAGCGGTGTGCGTAAGATCTACCGCTTGGGCAACCAGGAAGTGCGGGCCTTGGACGGGATCAATTTGCAAATCCACTCAGGGGATTATGCCGCCATCATCGGTCCTTCGGGCAGTGGCAAGTCGACCCTCATGCATCTGCTCGGCTGTCTGGACACGCCGACCGAGGGCACCGTGGTGATCGATGGCCTGGATGCCAGCCGGGCCGGCGCGACCCGTCTGGCCCGCATCCGCAATGAAAAAATCGGCTTCGTCTTCCAAACATTCAATCTGCTGCCGAAATTGAACGTCGAGGAGAATGTGGCCCTGCCCCTGGTCTATGCCGGGGTGGGGGCGACCGAGCGGCGGCGCAAGGTGCGGGCCGCCCTCGAGGCCGTCGGTCTGGCGGACCGCATCGGGCACCGTCCCAATGAACTTTCCGGTGGACAGAACCAGCGGGTGGCCATCGCCCGCGCCCTGGTCAACGACCCCAAACTCCTCCTGGCCGACGAGCCCACCGGGGCGCTGGATTCGCAGACCGGCGAGCAGGTCATGCAGTTGTTCCGGGAGCTGAATGCAAGGGGCAACACCGTTCTGTTGGTGACGCACGATCCGGACATTGCCCGGGAAACGAACCGGCGCATCCACATCCGCGATGGGCGTATCCATGACGACGAATCTTCCACCTCATCCACTGGCGGGGGCGGGAGTGCATGAATGTGGGTCGCGGCCTGGTTGAAGGGGTCCAGGAAATCCTTTCGCACAAGTTCCGTTCCCTCTTGACCGTCTCCGGCGTGGTGCTGGGAGTGGCCTCGCTCATGGCCATGTTCGCGGTGGTTGAAGGCATGACGGCGGGGATGCGTTTCTACCTGAACAAATTCGGCGGGGTCGAGCGGGTGGGCATCGACCGGGTGGAAATCCCGCCCGAGCAGGAATCGATGAAGGACCTGAGCCGGGGCCGGACCTACCGGGACGTGGAAGCCCTGCGCCGGCAGGCGACCCTGGTGGCGGTGGTTTCACCGGAAAAACGGCTCAACCGGGTGATCACCCTGTCGTGTGGAAATCGCCAGACGCAGGTTTTTGGATTGCGCGGGGTGGAGGATGAATACCTCCAGGTGGACACCTGGAATGAAATGGCCGCGGGCCGGTTTGTGGCCGATCTGGACAACGAATTCCGCAACCGGGTGATCATCCTGGGGGCGGACCATGCCCGTGATCTGTTTCCACAAGGCGGCGCCCTGGGCAGCAAAATCCTGGTGGATGGGATGGATTTTATCGTGGTCGGCCTGTTGCGGGAATCCCCCTTCCGCCACATCAACGGACGCTCTTTCATCCCGCTCTCCACCATGATGGATCTGTTTTTCGGGGTCAAACTGGTGGGGGGCGTGGACCAGGGCGCGGACCCCACGCTCGACCAGATCAACATCCGGGTGCGGGATTTCCGGTATTTCGCCCCCGCCCTCGAGCAGATGCGGACGGTGCTGGAGGCCACCCACCGTGGTGTGCAGGATTTCGGTTTCCAGACCCGGGAAGATTGGTTCGATGCCATCGAGTCGCAGGTCCTGGGGGCCCGCTTGAGCGGGGGGATGGTGGCCGGTGTCTGCCTGATGGCCGGGGCGGTCGGGATCACCAACATCATGCTGGCGAGCATCCGCGAGCGGACCCGGGAAATCGGGGTGCGGCGGGCCATCGGGGCCCGGCCGGCCGACATTTTTGTCCAGATCACCATCGAGGTTTTCCTCCTCGCGTTGTTGGGCGGGGTGCTCGGGGTGGTGGCGGGCTGGATCCTGGTGCATGTGATCAAGGAGATCGCCACCACGGAAAACGCCCCGCTGTTGCGGGCGGGCCATGTCTGGGCCAGCCTCCTGGCCGGAGTGGCCGTGGGCCTGCTCGGGGGCTTCATTCCAGCGGTGCGGGCGGCGCGCATGAATCCCATCGAGGCCCTGCGCTACGAATGAATGTGTTCTGGGCCATGAACGAAGGCGTGCGCGACATCGCCGCGCACAAGTTCCGTTCTTTCCTGACCATCCTCGGGGTGGTTTTCGGGGTGTCTTCGCTCATGACCATGTTTGCCATCACCGCGGGCATGGCCGCCAGCATGAGGACCAACAGCCTGAGTTCGGGCGAGGCGCAAAAGCTGAAAGTGAACCCCTCGGCCCCACCGGCCCGCCAGCGCGACATCGCGCAACGCAGCCCGGGTATCACATACCGGGATGTGAGGGCCCTGCGAGGCGTGTCACCCTGGATCACCTGGATCTGTCCGGTGGCCAGCCACAACACCTGGGTGTCCTTTGGCAACAAGGGGCTGAACGGGAACATCATCGGCACCGAGGAGGGCTACCTGGAAATGGAAAAAATGTCGGTCCAGCATGGACGGTTCCTGAGCGAACTCGACCAGGCCAACCGCGCGCGGGTGGCCGTTCTGGGAAGCCGGTTCTGGTCCGAACTTTTCCCCGGTGGACCGGCCACTGCCGTCGGGCAAACCATCAAAATCCAGGGCGTATCCTTCGAGGTTGTGGGGACGTTTCCGGAATACCTCAACCGCGAGATGGAACGGGCCCGGGCCCAGGGCAAAATGAGTGTGCAGGAGGCCCGGCGCAAGAGCCGCGCGGGGGGGCGGGGCGGCAGCCGGGGTTACGACCCCTATCCTTGGAAAAACCAAGTGGTGATCATCCCCATCACCACCATGCAGGGGATTTTCAAATCGGCGGTCGCGGTGCAAAACGAGGTCGGGCCGGACCTGAAGCTCGATTACTTCCAGGTCGGCCTGAGCGACCCGGTTCACAAGCCCGTGGTGGCCGAGCAATTGCGCAATGTCCTGCGGGTCACCCACCGGGGCATTGACGATGTGGAGATCGAGACTTATGAAGAAACCGTGGGCGATGTGGAAAAATCCGTGCGGGCCGCCCGGTTGAGCGGGGGAATCATCGCGGGGATCGGCCTGGTAGTGGGCGGCCTTGGCATCTGCAACATCATGCTGGCCGGGATCGTCGAGCGCATCCGGGAGATCGGGGTGCGCCTGGCCCTGGGAGCCACGCCCGTGGATGTGTTTGTCCAAGTCCTGATGGAGGCCTTCCTCCTTGCTCTGGTCGGGGGGGTGCTGGGCGTGGCCTGCGGTTATGGAATGGTCTACCTTCTGGACGATGTCCTGCGCATCCCGAACGAGCCGATTGTGGAAGGGGCCGGAGTGGGATTAAGTTTTGCATTCGCCCTCGCCACCGGTATCATCGCCGGACTTTACCCTTCGTTCAAAGCCGCCCGCCTCCAGCCCGTGCAAGCCCTCAAAGCCGACTGATTTTCATGGATACCCGACCCTACAACGACTACGTGCTGGATGAATCAGTCAAGGCCGGATGGATCAGCGACGAGCAGGCCCAGTTGGTGCGCCAAGCCCTGGGACAGATGCCCCACCTTTCCGCCCTCGATTTGATGAGTGAACAGGGAATTCTCCCCGCAGAACGGACGGCCACGTTCCTCAAACTCATCGCCGATGCCACCGGCACCCACGGCACCGCCCCGGCTCCTGAGTCGACCCCTGTTCCTGCCGGAACCAAGGTCGCGGTCCAGACACATGGCTTCCACGAACCCCATGATCCGGGCCTCGACCACGGCGGGGCCGACATCCAATCCTTCCTCCGCCACGCCGTCGAAGTGGAGGCCTCCGACCTCCACCTCGGACCCGACTTTCCTCCGCTCTTGCGCTACAACGGGCAACTGGTTCCCATCGCCCCCGATGCCGAGCCCCTGAGCCCGGCGCTAACCGAGCGCCTGGCCCGGCAATTTCTCACGGCGGAACAACAGCACCAGGTTGAAGAGGGGGGGGCGGTCGACTTCTGTTATGAAGCCCCCGGACTGGCCCGCTTCCGCACCAGTGTCGTCCGCCAGCGCCGCGGCTGGGAGTCTGTCTTCCGTGTCATCAACAGCCGTGTCCGCACCATGGCCGAACTCGGCCTGCCCCCGGTGCTCTACGAACTCATCAAATACCACAACGGGCTCATCCTCGTCACCGGTTCGGTCGGCAGCGGGAAGACGACCACGATGGCGGCCATGATCAACCAGATCAACGGTGAGCGCCGCGATCACATCATCACCCTGGAAGACCCGATCGAATACGTCTTCTCCTCCCAGGGTTGCCAGATCACCCAGCGCGAAGTGCACACCCACACCGAGTCCTTCGCCACCGCCCTGCGCGCCTCTTTGCGCGAAGACCCGGACGTCATCATGGTCGGGGAAATGCGCGATCTGGAAACCATCTCCCTCGCCATCACCGCGTCGGAAACCGGTCACTTGGTCCTGGCCACCCTGCACACCAGCAGCGCGGCGCGGACCATGCAACGCCTGCTCGATGTCTTCCCGGTCGAGCAACAGGCCCAGATCCGGACCATGGTGAGCGAATCCATCCGCGGAGTGGTCTGCCAGCAGCTCGTGCCGCGGGCCGATGGCAAGGGACGGGTCATGGCCATGGAAATCATGGTCAACAACCCGGCCGTGGCCAACCTCATCCGCGAGGGCAACAACCACCTCCTCCCCGGCCAGATCCAGATCGGCAAGAAGCAGGGCATGTCCCTCATGGACGATTCCCTGCTGGATCTGGTGCAGAAAAAGCTCATCACCAAGGAAGAGGCCTACCAGCGCTCCTCCAACCAGAAAACCATGGCGGCCTCGCTGGCCGGGGTCTGAGCAAGCTCTAGAAATTTGTTATGGCGCACAAAATCGATCCGTTGTTCCAGGTCCTGGTCGAACAAGGGGGGTCCGACCTCCACCTTTCCGAAGGCCAGCCACCCAAGTTCCGCCGCCATGGGGAGATCCAACCCATCCGCGAAGGCGCCCTTACGCGGGCCGAGATGGAGGAACTCCTTTCCGAGATCTGCCGCCCGAAAGCCTGGGAAAAATTCCTCAAGACCGGCGACCTCGATTTCGCCTACGAAATGGACGCGGAATCCCGTTTCCGCTGCAACTACCACAAACACCTCAACGGCATGGGGGCGATCTTCCGGCTCATCCCCAACCGCATCAAAACCATCGACGAACTGGCCCTGCCCAAGGTTTTGGAAAAATTCGGGGATCTCCGCTCGGGATTGGTGCTGGTCACCGGCCCGACCGGCTCCGGGAAATCAACCACCCTGGCCGCGATCATCGATTACATGAATACGAAGTATTCACGGCACATCATCACCATCGAAGAGCCGATCGAGTTCGTGCACCCGAATAAACAGAGCGTCATCACCCAGCGCGAGGTGCCGAATGAGACCCCCTCCTTCGCCCACGGTCTCAAGAACGCCCTGCGCGAAGACTCGGACGTCGTCCTCGTCGGGGAAATGCGCGACCTGGAAACGATTTCGCTGGCCCTGACCGCGGCCGAAACCGGTCTGCTGGTATTCGGCACCCTCCACACCAACAACGCGCAGAAAACCATCGACCGCGTCATCGACGCCTTCCCCGCCGACCAGCAGGAACTGATCCGCACCATGCTCTCCACCTCCTTGCGGGGGGTGGTGGCCCAGTTGCTGCTCAAGCGCAAGGACGGGGCCGGCCGTATCGCCATCAACGAGATCCTGGTGGCCAACTCCGCCGTGGCGGCCATCGTGCGCGAGGGCAACACGTTTAAACTGAAGGACGTCATCAAGTCCGGCCGTGCCGATGGCATGCAGTTGATGGACGATGCGGTGCAGTATTACTACGACCAGGGACTGATCACCGGCCAGGAAGCCTACATGAAGGGCATCGATAAAAACCGCTTCCTGCCCTACTTCGAAAAAGAGCACGGCAAGGGGCATTAAAGTTTTTAGTTTTAGGTATTAAGTTTTAAGTGGGTAGCAGCGGGTGGGGTGTCCCTTGTGAAATGATGGCGATGAAGCTTTTCGATCTTACCCAGCATTGCCGTGAAGGCGGGGAACTTACGGCGGATCAAATTGCCGCAGCTGTTCCCTCCTTGCTCGATTCTGCGGTGGATGAAGCGGAGAAGGCGGATTTTTTGCGGGCCTTGACGGACAAAGGGGAAACCCCGGGAGAACTGGCGGCCTTTGTCCGGGCCCTGCTCCCCCTTTCCCTCGACCCGGGTCTGCACCGGCACTGGCAGGGTCAACGCCTCTTCGACTGCTGTGGGACGGGCGGTGGCGGGCTCAACCTGGTCAACATCTCCACCGGCATGATGTTCATCCTGGCCGCCTGCGGGGTGCCCGTGGTCAAACACGGGAACCGTGGCGTGACCAAGAAATCGGGAAGTGCCGATGTGTTGGCCGCCCTGGGCGTGCCGGTGGCGCAGAATCCGGAACATCTCAGCCGGCAACTGGAAACCCTGGGCCTGACCTTCGTGGCCGCACCGGTCTTCCACCCCGCGTTCAAGCATTTGGCCCCGCTGCGACAGAAACTGGCCGCCGAAGGGCGTCGCACGGTCTTCAACCTGCTCGGCCCGCTTTTGAATCCCTCCCGTCCGGCTTCACAGATGATCGGTGTATTCAAAAAAGAACACCTCGACCTCTTTGCCGGTGCTTTGGCGGCATTGGGTCGCGAATCTTACTCGGCCATTTACGGGGAGGACGCCACGGGCAGGCCGTTGGGTGAAGCCAGTGTGGACGGGTTCACCTGGACGCGGGGCAATGCCGGGCTGGAAGAAAAAATCGGACGCCAGACCTTCCATGACACGGCGGAACTTTTGGTGGAATCGCCCGATCAAAGCGCGGGAAGGATCGATGCCGTCCTGCGCGGTCCGGCTTCGACGGATCCCGCCCTGCGGGAAATGTTGGTCTGGAACGCGGCCTGTGCTCTGCGCGTCCATGGCTCCTGCTCAGACAACGAAGAAGCCGAGGCCCTGGCAGCCGAGGCCCTCGATTCCGGACGGGCCCACGAAAAGCTCAAGGCCTGGCGGGAAGTAAAACTCTAGCGGCGGTCTATGACCACCGCTACAGATCATCCCCAGAATCAATCACTGACAAAACGGATTGGTGCGTTTTTCCTGGCCGAGGGTGGTGTCGGGGCCGTGGCCGGGGTAGAGGATCGTGTTGTCAGGCAGGACAAGGAGCTTCTTTTTGATCCCATCCAGCAGCAGCTTCTGGTTGCCGCGCGGGAGGTCCCACCGCCCCACCGCCCCGGCAAAGAGCACATCGCCGCCGAAAACCACTCCAGCTGATTTTTCGTAGAGCAGGATGCTGCCCGGGCAGTGGCCGGGGATGTGCAGGATGGAAAACGCCCATGGCGCGACGTCCAGGGTTTCACCCTCCTTGAGAAAACGGACAGGCTCGATTTCTTCCAACGCTTCCGGAAGTCCGTAGGCGGACATCATGTTGGGGTTGGCAAAGAGGTCGGCATCGTCGGCATGCCCGTAGACGGGGCAGCGGTGGGAACGGGCGATCTCCGCCCCATCCCAGATGTGGTCCCAGTGGCCGTGGGTCAGGACGAGGCCGGTGATGGTTTTACCGGAGCAGAATTCCGCCATGCCCTCGGGGGCGTCGATGGCCAGCCAACCCGTGTCGTGTTGGATGAGGTAGCCGTTGGTTTCGGCGAGTCCGCCGGTGTAGGTTTCGATCTTCATGGGGTTTTGGGCGAGGGCGGTTTGCCGACGTGGTGGACGACGCGCTGGGGGAAAGGGATTTCAACGCCCTCGGCATCGAAGCGCAGCTTGATGGCCTCGAGCAATTCGAATTGGGCGGGGACGATGTCGCCGGCCGCCACCCAGGGACGGACGGCGATCTGCACGCTGTGGGCGGCGAGGGCGAGGACGCCGATGACGGGGGCGGGATGGGCCAGGACACGTTTGTTGGCGGTCACGATTTGCAGGAGGGTGTCTTTGACCCGGGGGAGGTCCTCGTCGTAAGCGATGTCGATGACCAGGTCGAGACGCCGGGTGCCCTTGGTGGTGCAGTTGACCAGGGGTTGGTTGGTGAGAAGTGAATTGGGCAGGATGACGACACGGTGATCGAGGGTGACGAGGCGGGTCTGGAAGATGTGGACGGCCTCGACCGTGCCCGCATGTCCGGGGATCTCGATGAAGTCGCCGACATTGAACGGGCGGAGGATGGCGAGGAGGACGCCGGAGGCGAGGTTGGAGAGGGTGCCTTGGAGGGCGAGGCCCACCGCCAGGCCGGCGGCGCCGAGGACGGCCAGCACGGGAGTGATGGGAAATCCCAGATTGGCCACGGCGGCCACCAGGATCAGCACGATGAAAACGGCCTTGAGCAAATTGGTGGTGAAGGAAGCCACGATCTGCTGGACGCCCGCATGATCGAGGATTTGGCGCAACCAGCGGGCGAACCACCGGGAAAACCATATGCCGGTAAAGAAAATCAGAAGGGAGCCCAAAACACGAAGACCGAGCAACCAGCCGGTCTCGGTCAGATGGGAAGACAGCCATCCGGGCATGTCCGTGATGAGGCTGGCCAGCAGAGTGTCGGGAGGCTTCATGGCAGATTATTCCAAAGCGCGGTCAAACTGAGGTGGCAGAATACCAGAATCGGGAACAGCAGTGAAGCTATGGCTGGAAAGACAAAAACACACCCTTTTTTGTCCCAGGAAGAAAAAGGATGAACGGGGACCGGAAGGGCCGGGTGAATTTATCGGTTGTCAATCGGAGGGCTTCCGGGAGATTGGGGGCCAGGATGAAACCCGCCCACCGGATATGGATGTTGGTGGCTTTGCTGGTCATGATGGGAGCGGGCTATCGGGTTATTGGCATCGCATTTCTCCCGGTGGGAAAACTGGAAGGCGTGGATTATCCCTTCAACCCGTATATTTCCACCGCGGAAACAGCCAAGGATATCTGGACCAGAGGAACATGGCAAAGGCCGCACTTCGCGGTGCTGCACGGGCATCTCATGGACCTGAGCAAAAACCGGCCCGATGTCACCTACCGACAGGATGTCTATTCCAGGGCGCTGGATGGCCGGTTGCTGCCGAAACATCCGCTCATGGCCAGTCTCTTCGGGGCCCCTTTTTATGGAATGTTAGGCATGCCGGGGATCTGGCTGGCGGAGCAGTTGGTGCTGGTGGGGGTGCTGGCCTCGGTTTATGCCCTGGCTTCGAGGCTCTCCGCTCCGCCCGCTGCGGATGTGGTGGGGGTGATGGCGGTCCTTGGCACCAATCTGGTGTGGTATTACGCCTACACCTTTTCCTATGATTTGATGGGGGCGGGATTGGTGCTGGCGGGCGTGGTTGTGTTGCCCCGGCGTCCGCTGGTTGCGGGGTTGCTCTGGGGTTTGTCCCTGCATTTTCGGGTCACCCATGTCATCCTCTTCCCGATTTTGCTTTGGGGTTATCTGCCGGCTTTCCGCACCAACTGGAAGGCCTGGGTCTGGTGTGGTGTGGGGGGGGCCGTGATGGTGGTTCCGTTGTTGTGGCAGAACTTCATGCTCTTCGGTGATGCCGTGATGGGGGCCTACGCCCGGGTGCCTACTTACCGGGCCGGGGTGGAGCTATTGGATGGAAACTCGATGCATTTTTCCTGGACTTATTACCGGGAGTTCGCCGCCCGGCTGTGGGGCGGACGCGAGTCGGTATTTCATACCTATCCGGTCATGGTGTTGCTTCCTCTGGCCCTTTGGGGTGTGGTGTGCGCCAGAAAAAACCAAAGACAGGCCCTGGCGCTGTTGGGCGCCGGGTCTGCCTCGGTCGTTTTGCATCTGGGATACAGTTATTGGTTTGGCTCGGGGGGTGATCGATTTGTGCTTGTGGCCGTCCTGCTCTTTTTGCCGGTCTGGTCCTTGGCCTTGGAAGCGCTGTTGAAATCCAGGAAGGCGCGGGAGCAGGAAAATGTTCAAACGACTGTCTAGAACGGGCCGCGAGGAGTGGATTTGGGCGGGCCTTTTGGTTTGGTCCGTCGTTCCTTTTTTTTGGTTCGATCAGATTCCAGCGGTCGATGTTCCGGCCCACCAATACACTGCGTATTTGATCGGGCACTTGCTGCAGGGCGGTGGGGGGCCGCTGGGGCGTGTCTTCGAAGCGGTCTGGAAGCCCTGGCCGAATGGGTTGAGCTGCGTGGTGTTGGGGATCCTCCAGCAAGTGGTGGGCTGGGTGTGGGCGGGAAAAATCATGATGGCCGCCACTTGTCTGGCTATCCCCCTGTCCTTCCGCTACCTGCTTCAGCGCCTGGGGGTGGCTTCCCCGATTCCGGCATTCTGGGTCCTGCCCTTGGTTCACCACCATCTTCTTTATCTGGGATTTTTGAATTTCATCTGGGGTCTGGCACTGATGATGTTGTTGTTGGGTTACTGGACCGGACGGGACAGCTTCAGTTTCAAAGCCTGGTTGTTTTTCGTGGTCCTCACCCTGGTCCTCTATTTTTGCCATCCCCTGGCATGGATTTTGGCATTGGGGATGGGCTTGGGCCTGATCGGCATCGAACCCCGCCAAAGATGGACGCGGGTGTGGCATTTTATGGCGGGGTGGATTCCCTCCGCTTTGTTGATGCTTTGGTATCTATCGGTCTCTCCCCAGATCGGAATGGGGGACAGAAATCCAGCGGGCCAGTTATTGTTTAATGGATTGTTTCTGGGAGTGGCCCTTCCGTTCCCGGGTTTGGTGGATTCGGCGGCGGTGGTCTGCTTCGCTGTTTTTGTTTTAATCTGTTCCGTCTGGGTCATCTGGAAGGTGTGGAAGTCTCCGGCTGCACGTCCGGACTTGTTCCTGGTTTACGCCGTGCTGGCGTTTGCCCTGGTGGTGCTGATGCCCGACAAATCAGCCGGCGGATCCCTCATCCAGTATCGGTTGCTCCTGGTTCCCTGGCTGTTGTTCCTAGTCTGGCTCGCCTGCAGGGTGGAGTCGATGCCGTATTTGTCGTCGACGGGTGCGGTGCTGTCCGTCGTGGTGGCAATGGTGCTTTGGCTGCGGATCTGGGGGGTTTTCAGCGACTACCAACAGCCTTCCGGGGCTTTCCAGAAACTGCTCGACCCTATTCCGGATAACCGGAGTCTCTTGGTGGTGACGTCCGTGGGTTTCCGGGAGCACCTGGGCATGCGGACCAACTTCTGGGAACATGCCTACTTGAATGTGGCGGCCAACGGCAAACGCATCGCCTGCCTCAACCATTACCAGGCCAGGGTCCATGGTTTTCCCGTCCGCTTCCGTGCGAGCATGAATCCGCATCGATCGTTGGGATATGCCGAATCGGGTGTGCAGGGGTTGAATTTCAGGGCCTATCAAAGGTCCAGTGGCTTTTATCCCGATTACGTTCTTTTGCTGGGAGATGATGACCCCGGCGTGATCCGGGAATACTATGAATGGATTGCCCAAGTCCGGACGAATGGTTGGAGTGCCAGCTTGTGGAAAATGAAAGATAGATAAAGTGTGGTGGAGCGGAGGGTGAAGCGGGTCCGCCGAGGCCCGAGACGCGTTGCTTAATCGACTAAATGGGGAACCACCCGTTCGATGCGGGCCCCGAGGCTGCGCAGACGGGTGTCGATGTGGGAAAAGCCACGGTCGATCTGGCCGATGTTGTGGATTTCGGACTCTCCCTCTGCGCACAAGGCGGCGATGAGCATGGCCATGCCGGCGCGGATGTCGGGACTGACGAGTTTGGAACCGCGGAGACGCTCGGGGCCGATGACGACGGCGCGGTGGGGATCGCAGAGGACGATGCGCGCGCCCATGCCGATGAGGCCGTCGGTGAAATAGAGGCGGGATTCGAACATCTTCTCGTGGATGAGCATGGTGCCGCGGCACTGGGTGGCGGTGACGAGGGCGACCGAGGTCATGTCGGCGGGGAAGCCGGGCCAGGGGGCGTCCTCAATGCGCGGGGTGGCCCCCCCCAGGTCGGTGACGACGCGCATCTTTTGTTTGGCCGGGACGAGGAGATCGCGGCCCTGGTCGATGCATTCGATTCCAAGGCGGGAGAACATGAGGCGGATCATGCGCAGGTTGGGGAGGTCGGCGTCCTGGATGAGGATTTCCCCGCGGGTGACGGCGGCCAGGGCGATGAAGCTGCCGACTTCGAGATAATCCGGACCGATGCGGTGCTTGGCGCCGTGGAGTTTTTTCACCCCTTTGATCTGGAGAATATTGGAGCCGATGCCGTCGATTTTGGCCCCCATCCGGACCAGCAGGTTGCAAAGGCCCTGGACATGGGGCTCGCTGGCGGCGTTGCGGAGGATGGTTTCGCCCTCGGCCAGGACCGCGGCGCAGACGGCATTTTCCGTGGCGGTGACGGAGGTCTCGTCGAGGAGGATGTCGGCGCCGGTGAGTTTGCGGGCACGGATTTCAAATCCGTTTTTGTGGGCTTTGATTTTCGCCCCCAGGGCTTCAAGGGCGAGGATGTGGGTATCGAGGCGCCGCCGCCCGATTTTATCACCACCGGGTTGTGGGAGGAAGACCGAGCCGCAGCGGGCCAGGAGGGGGCCGGCGAGTGTGACCGAACCGCGTAGCCGACTGGATAGGGCGGGGGGCAGATCGTGGCCGGGTTTTTTGGCGGCGTGGACGGTGACCGTGTCGTCCTGTTCATGTTCTTCGGTCCGGATCTGGACGCCGAGGGCGCGGAGGATATCGAGGAGGATATGGACGTCCTCAATGGGGGGCAGGTTTTCCAGGGTGACGGGTTCGTCGGTCAGGCAGCAGGCGGCCAGAAGGGGCATGGCTTCATTCTTGTTGCCTTGCGGGCGTATCGTGCCACGGAGTGGGGAACGGCCGGTGACCCGGAAAGAAGCGTGGCTGGCGGAATCGGACATGGGAGGCGAGCATAATTTGCCCTCCGATCAGGTCCAGCCCTAATGACCGCTACTGGGGCGGGCGGGCGTTGAAGAGGGGTATCCAGGTCGGGCGGGCGGGTGGATTGGCGTCGGGCTTGGCGGCCTCGGGACGGTTGCCGGAGGCGGGGTCGACTTCTTCAACGTGGCCGTCGCAGAAGAGGGCCTGGCCGCGGGCCTGGGGACTGCCGGATTTGCCTCCGTGGCGGTAGGCCATTCCACCGGGAAGGACACTCAGGTGGCCCGGTGGGGCGGAAACCAGGAAGAAGGTGGCGGTGGGGTCCTCGACCTCGTAGATGCGGTAGGGGGGGGAGGCGGGGTCGGGCTGGAGCCAGGCGTTGATGCCGTAGGTGACGGCGGATTCGGGCGGGCCGGAGGGCTTGACCGGGACGGACGGGTCGGTCCAGATGCCGGCATCGAGGATGGCTTGGGTCGACTGACCGGCAAGGGGTTTGAGGGAAAGGTAGACCGGAAGCGTGTTCTGCCAGGCGGCGGGATCGGCCGGCCCTGTGCCGACCGCGGGAAGGGTGTTGTCGTTTTCGACCAGATAGAGGTTGAGGGCGATGCCCCACTGGCGGAGGTTCTGGAGGGCGGCGGTGCGGTTGGCGGCGCGGGCACGGTGTTGGAGGTAGGGCACGGTCACGGCCACCACGATGAAGAAGACGGCGAAGGCGGCGATGATCTCGTTGCGCGAGATGCCAGCTTGGCGGAGGCGGGCCTGTCTGGAGTCATCAAGGCGCGGTGGCATAGGACCAGCCCTCCGGGATGGACGCGTCGGCCAGGGACGACGGCGATGCTTTGACCATGGCCTTGGCGTTTTCAAATTCGTTCGAGCCGGGGATGATTTCCAGGGCCTGATCCGGCAGGTGGAACTGGTCCTGGAGCAGGCGGGCGAAGAAGAGCGAGGTGAGGAGACGGGTGGGGGCCCCGGCGCCAGATTTACGGAGGACGGCGTGGCCGCTCATGGTGGCGGCTTGGGCCGCCTGGGTGGCGTCGAGCCGGACGAAGACGAGGGGATTGTTCCAAGGTAGGGAGGCGTAAAGGCGGTTGGCGGTGAGGGGGCCGGAAGGCAGTTCACTGCGGATGGCCCCGGTGGAGAAAAGGACGGTGTCGGCCTTGAATCGGGCGGCCAGCATCTTCATGTAGGCGGGGAGGATTTGGTCCTCGAGGAGGGTTTTGTCCAAGGTGGCGAGGGTTTCGTCGGCCGATTTGATGGTGGGCGCCAATAGGTTGATTTCCCGGATGATGTCCGGGTCGGCCGGGGCGGTGTTGGCATTCATTTGCACCAGAGTGGAGGGCGCGACGGGGGCCCACTTGCCGCCCTTGCGGGCCAGGTCGAGGCGGGCGATGGTGAACCCACCATTTTGCCGGAGGATGTTTTCGGACACCGGCACGGGCCACTGGTCGAGCGTCTGTCGCTCCCAGGTGTCGCGGACACCGGAGTTGTAGATGCGGTGCGCGAGGATGGCGTCGACGCCGTCCGTTTTGAGCTTTTCCACGAACGACGGTGGGATGGCGCTGGGTTCAAATTTCATCCAGTGGAAAAGGGTGACCGGGATGGAGCCGGCGGGCAGGGGAGCATTCAAAAAGGCTTCATAATCGCGGACGGGTTGGATGCCCCGGGGGACGGCACCGAACCAGACGGGAAAGCGGTGGGGGAATTCCGAGGAAGCGGTGTCACCGTAGAAATTGGCCATCAGGCGGACGGTGAGGGGGCCCTTGGGGAGTGAGAGGGCGGCACTGGTGTTCGGGAGGGGGCTGGTGCCGTCCTCTTTCTGGAAAGGGACGAGGACCGGCATACGGAGCTGGGCCAGGATGGCGGGGTCGACGCTGGCATCGAGGTTGCCGAGCAGAACCGCATCATATCCCAGTTGGTTGAAGAAACGGACCATATTGGCACCATGGGTGGCGTGGCTGGCGAAGGAGCCCCCGAGGCTGTCACCGGAATCGATGAGGAGGACCTGGGCACCGGAGGCGGCAGCCTCTTGGCGTATTTTTTTCACATAACCGGCCAGATAGGGATAGTGTTGGAGAGGGGCGATCGACTTGGTATCGAGCGGGTAGACATTTCCGAAGATGCGTCCGGTTTGCAGAATGATGAGTTCGGGAGAGGAGGAGTGGCTCCCGCAACCGGCCGCCAGGGCCAGGAGCAAGGGCAGGATGAGAAAGAAACGCGGCATGGATGGGAAAGTGGCGCGGATGTGTGGCGGCTTCATGACATGGTTGAACAGGATTTGTTGAGCATTAAGCTTGCCTTGTCTATGCGGAAACTTTAAGCCTAGGCCCACCAACTAGGAGGCATTATATGGCGATTCCAGGAGCAGACAAAAAACTTCCCGCGGGCATTTGTGGCATCCTTCTCGGAGCATTCGGAATTCACAAATTTATTCTGGGCTACACCACCGAGGGGCTGATCATGCTTGGCCTCTCGATTGTGACCTGCGGTTCGATCAGCAGCATCATTGGGCTGATTGAAGGCATCATTTACCTGACCAAAACCGACGAGGAATTCGTGGCCACCTACGTGACGGCGAAAAAGGGTTGGTTCTAAATCAACGCATAGCAGCCCCACCGGAAGGGATAAAAACCATGGCCAACGAATCTGAAGTCAAAACTTGGAACATGCTGGCCCACCTTTCCGCCCTGGCGGGCCTGATGATCCCCTTTGGCAACATCATCGGGCCGCTGTTGGTCTGGCAGATCAAGAAAGCCGAGATTCCCAGTGTGGAAAAACACGGGAAAGACGCTCTCAACTTCCAGATCACCGCGACGTTGATCCTCTTCGCCGCCCTGGTGGTGGCCTTCATCCTGACGATCGTCGTTATTGGGATGTTGCTTTTCCCGCTCATTGGATTGGCCTGGCTGGCCGCCATCGGTCTTTCCGTCTACGCCGGAATCCAAGCCAACAATGGCGTGGAATTCCGCTACCCGATCAACTTCAATCTGATCAAGTAGCCTTTTGGGCCGCTTCCTTGGCGGTCTCCCATAGGCGGTCGAGTTCCTCCGGACTTCTGTCCTTGAGTGCGCGGCCCTGACGGGCCGCTTCGGCTTCTGCGTGTTCGAAGCGCCGGGTGAACTTCCGGGTGGCATCCCGGCAGGATTGTTCCGCATCGACCTTCAAGTGGCGGGCCAGGTTGACCAGGGAAAAAAACACGTCCCCGAGTTCGTCCGCCGCCCGCTGCGGATGTTCCAGGTCTTTTTCCAGTTCGGCGATCTCTTCCTTGAGTTTGTCCAGCACCGGGCGGACTTCCTTCCAATCAAAGCCGGCCTTGGCGGCTTTCTTCTGGGTTTCCTGGGCCAGCATGAGGGCGGGGAGGATCGGAGGAATCCCATGGAGGGCACCGGTGCGCTCGGGCTTTTCCACCTTTTTCAATTCGTCCCACTTTTGCAGCACCTCGGCCGCGCTGCCGAGTTTGCCCCCCTCCCCGAAGACGTGGGGGTGGCGGCGGATGAGTTTTTCGTTGATGCCGCGGGCCACGTCATCAAGGCTGAACTTCCCTTCCTCCTCCGCCAATTGGGCGTGAAAAACAATGTGCAGGAGGACGTCGCCCAGTTCCTCTTCCAAGAGGGAGTCGTTGCCCTCGTCGATGGCCTCGAGGACTTCGTAGCATTCTTCCAGCAACTGGGAACGGATGGACTGGTGGGTTTGTTCCTGGTCCCAGGGGCAACCGCCGGGGCCGCGCAGGCGGGCCACGATGGCCTTGAGTTCGTCGATGGTCTGCATGCAAGGGATTTAACCGAATGGAACCGATTGAACAGAAGGAAACCCACCTTCGCCAAGGCTGCGGTGGGCGGGCGCTGGAGAGAAGATCGTCTTCTTGGGATTTGAAACTTGGGATTTTAAGCCGGGCAGGTTAATCTACCCGAGGTCTGCATCCTGGAAAACTGGCGTGAAACAACTTTTAATCGGTCTGATCCGGACCTACCAGCTGCTTTCCGCGCCGGTGTATACCCTGTTCGGTGGTGCGGTGACGGGTTGCCGTTTCACCCCGACCTGCTCGCGTTACGCGGTCGAGGCGCTGGAGGTCCATGGGGCCTGGCGGGGTTCAGCGCTGACCGTAAAACGGATGTGCCGCTGCCATCCTTGGGGGGGCCAGGGCTTTGACCCCGTGCCTCCGAGGAAGTAAGAAGAACAGGATTGGATTTATGAAGCACCTATTTTTACAGGCAGCGATTGAGGAAGCGAAGAAAGGGCGGGATGCCGGCGGGATTCCCATCGGATCGGTCTTGGTGTATCGCGACAAAATCATCGGACGTGGGCACAACCAGAGGGTGCAGCAGGGGGACCCCATATTGCATGCCGAGATCCATTGTCTGCAAAATGCCGGGCGGCAGCCGGCGGCGGTTTACCGCGAGTGCCTGCTGGTTTCCACCCTTTCGCCCTGTCCGTTGTGCAGTGGGGCGGCCCGGCTGTTCAAAATCCCCCGCGTGTTGGTGGGGGAAAACATCACCTTCCGTGGGCCGGAGGAAGAAAACCGCGCCCATGGGATGGAGATCGAGGTGGTGCAGGATGAGGAATGCATCCGCTTGATGCGCGAATTCATCCAAGAAAAGCCGGAGCTTTGGAATGAAGACATCGCGGTCTGAAGCCCGGGATGCGGTGTTTCTGGATCAGGCCATCCGGCTTTCGCGCAAGGGGATGAGGGCCAACGAAGGCGGGCCGTTCGGTTCCGTGGTGGTCTGCGGGGGCCGGGTGGTGGGACGGGGGTGGAACCGGGTGTTGAAATCCCACGACCCCACGGCCCATGCCGAGGTCGAGGCCATCCGTGCGGCCGCGAAGCGGTTGAAGCGTTTCGATTTGTCCGACTGCGTGATTTACGCCAGTTGCCAGCCCTGCCCGATGTGTTTGTCTGCGATTTATTGGTCAGGTATCCGCCGGGTGGTTTATGCCAACACCGCCCGGGAGGCGGCGAAAATCGGCTTTGCCGACCAGTTCATCTATGACGAGCTGGACCGTCCGCCGCGCAAAAGAAAACTGTGTGCCGTTTGCCGGCCCAGTCCGGAAGCGCGCGGGGTCTTCCGGGAGTGGGCGGGCAAAGCGGACAAAACCCCCTATTGAAACGGTAGGGGACAGGGACGGAGGCTATCAGGGTAGGAAGAGCTTTTTGTATTCGCCGTAGCCTTCTTTCTCCAGATCTTCCACCGGGATGAACTTGAGCACGGCGGAATTCATGCAATACCGCTGCCCGGTGGGGGCCGGACCGTCGGGGAAGACGTGGCCCAGATGGGCATCGCTGCTGGATGACCGGACTTCGGTGCGGACCATGCCGAATTGTGTGTCGCTGTGTTCCGTGACTTCCTTGGCGTCGATGGGCTTGGTGAAACTGGGCCAACCGGTTCCGGAGTCGAACTTGTCCTTCGAACTGAATAGGGGCTTGCCCGTGACGATGTCCACGTAGAGGCCCGGCTTCTTGTTGTCGTGGTAGGCGTTGCGGAACGGAGGTTCCGTGCCGTCCTGGTAAGCGATGCGGAATTGTTCGGGGGTCAGTTTCTTTTTCAGTTCGTCGAGGCTCATGGGGGGTTTGGGGGTGTGGGTGGAGTTGGAAGTGGAAGCATTGCCGCAGGCGCTGAAGGTGCAGGCCAGGGCGAGGAGCGGGGTCAGGAAGAAGGACGATCGATTCATGGGGGTGGGAGGTGTGGACGGGAGAATTATTTCCGTTTCATTTCCTGTTTGAATGGTAGCGCAATCCTTGAAACGATCAAACCCGTGACCGCCCCTGAACAAATCGCCCTCGTCGGCCAGGAAGTGGCGATCCGCTGGCAGGACGGGAGTGAGGATTACTACCCCATGTCCTTCCTGCGGGAAAAATCCCCCAGTGCCGACAACATGGGAGAGACCGACCTTTTGGGCAACCGTTACGGCGGGGACGGCACGGCCAAGTTCCCCGGGGTGACCGTGAAGGGGTGGAATCTGGTCGGGGGTTACGCGGTGCAGTTCCATTTCAGCGATGGCCACAACACCGGCCTTTTCAGCTACGATTATCTGAAGAAACTGGCGGGGCTGATTGCTTGAGCACGCCCTGTCCTTTCCCCAAGCGCTATCCTTCCGAACTGCGGCGGGACGATGAGTATTTCATGACCCTGGCCTACAACCAAGCGGTGGAGGCCTGGGGCGAAGATGAAGTGCCGATCGGGGCGGTGATCGCCCACGGGGAGTTGGCGGTTGCCGCCGCGCACAACCGGGTGGAAGCCCTCAAGGACCCCACGGCCCACGCGGAAATCCTCGCCATCACTTCCGCCACCGAAAAGTTGGGGGACTGGCGCTTGAACGAATGCACGCTTTACGTGACCAAGGAGCCCTGCCCGATGTGCAGCGGGGCGGCCATCATGGCGCGCCTGGGGCGGGTGGTTTACGCAGTGCCGGATCCCAAGATGGGATTCCTCGGCGGGGCGCTTTCGGTCCATGAAGTCCCGACCTTGAACCACCTGGTGCAAGTGACCAAGGGCGTGATGGAGGCGGACTGCGTGAAACTGCTCCAGGCTTTTTTCCAGATGAAGCGCAAGCAGGAAGGCGGGGGTGATCCGCGGTGGAACTAATCTTCATGGGCACGGGCACCTCGCAGGGTGTGCCGATGATCGCCTTCGACCACCACCACTGCGACTTGTCCGATCCGCGCAACCACCGCTCCCGGACCAGTGCGCATGTGGTCATGGACGGCCACCACATCCAGATCGATGCCGGTCCCGAATTCCGGGCGCAGTGCCTGGCGAATGACATTCGAAGTATCGACACGTTTATTCTCACCCATGGCCATGCCGACCATGTGCTGGGGATGGACGATCTGCGCCGCTTCTGCGACCAGCGGGGCGGGGATGCGCTGGATGTCTACACCTCGGAGGAGGGAGAGGAGCGGGTGCGGGCCATCTTTCCCTACGCGGTGGGGGAGAAAGCCCGGTTCAAGGGATATGCCGCGTTCCGACTGCACCGCATGCCGGAGGTGTTGGAACTGCCGGGAGGATGGGTCCGTTCCTGCTCCCTGCCCCACGGGCGCATTGAGGTTCTGGGCCTGGTCTTCGAGGAAAAATCCTCTGGACGCCGCTTGGCTTACTACACCGATTGCAAAGAAGTCGGGGCCGAGGCACGAAAAATCGCGCGTGAGGTGGATGTTTTGGTGATCGATGGATTGCGACCCGAGCCCCACCCAACCCATCTCTGTATCGATGAAGCACTAGCCGTGGCGGCGGATCTGGGGGCGCGGAAGACATATCTGACCCACCTGACCCACCACGTCGACCATGCCAAGGTCTCCGCAGGATTGCCCGCAGGTGTTTGCCTGCCGTATGACGGACTGAGGGTGGAGGTATGACCGGCCTACCCGGCCTTGCCTCAGAAACGGCTTCATGGAAAATCCCGGTATGACGCCCGATTTGCCCGCATCCCCCGGCGAACCCAACCTGGCCCAGATCGAACGGGTGGTGGAAAAAGTGGAAGACGTGATGGCCACCTACTTGGAAGGGGGGGAAAAGCTGGGCCTGTCTCTGGATACCGGCCAGGTGCTCGAGGTGATCGACCGTGCTTTGGAAGAGGCGGAGGGCCGTGGGAATACCGATTTTGGGTCGGATGTCTCCGGCTTCCACATGTCCGGGCTCTATGAGGAACTGATCCAGCAGCCGAGCAACATCTTCGAACAGATCACCTTGGAGGACGGGGAGAAGACGTTCGTGCCGCTTTCGCCGGCCTTGTGGAAAGCCTGTCTGGGCCGGTTGCGCGCCCGGGTGGAAGCGTTAGATTGAAAGCCGCCGATCGTGGCCTATGTTTCTCCCGATGACCGCCCGCGAACGCGCCCAAGAATTGATTGAGTCCATGAACCTGCTGCCGGATGCGCAGGAGCGCTTCCTCCAGATCATCAGCCGGGGTAAGAAGGGCGAGGGTCTGCCCGAGGAGTTGAAGCGCGAAGAGTTCCGCATCGAGGGATGTCAGTCGATGCTCTGGTTGGTGCCGGAATTCAAGGACGGGATCTGTTTTTTCCGCTGCGATTCCGATGCCTTCATCACCAAGGGCGTGGCGTCGATCATGTGCCAGGTTTACAGTGGGTCGCCGCCGCGGGAGATCGTCGACTTGCCGGTGTCCTTCATGGAAGAAGCGGGCATCACCCAGCACCTTTCCCCCAACCGTTCCAACGGCCTGTCCCAACTGGGCAAGCGGATCCACGGATTTGCGCAGAATTGCCTGCAAGTTTGAGGCGGGGCGGCTTCAGGGAAGCTGCCACGCCGTCTTCCGTTCCTGGTAAACCGCCTCGGGCAGCAGGACGTAGAGAGGCGCGGCGGCGGGATCGACCCAGGCGATGATTTCCCTCAGGCGGTCGCCGGCCATGACGGTGCAACCGGTGCTGGCCTTGGCGCCACCGTCACGCCAGATATGGAAGAAGATCGCACTGCCCGCCCCGGCGAGGGTCTGGTTGCCCGCGTTGTGGGCGATGAAGAGTTTGAGGCTGTGGGCCGGGTCGTCCTGTTTCATTTGCTGCTGCTTTTCCCAATCGTTGGCCGGGCCGCGCCCGCCGGGGAGCCGGAGGTGGCGGTTGTAATCGGGTGAAGCGGTGTCCTCGACCCAGAGGTCGGAAGCAGTAACCACTTGATAGGAAAGGGCCGGTCGCCGTTGGATTTCCGCGGCATATCCGTAGGCCCCGCCGAGGGCGAAGACCCCGGCGGGAGCGCGTCCGTCGTTTTCTTTTTTCAACGGCCCGGGCAGGCCTTCGGGATGGAGCCCGCGGCCCCAGGCCAGGCCGCTTTTGCCGAGGCGTACCGGAACGGGTTGGCCGACCGATTTCCAGCCCTGCGGGGATTTTTCCCAACACTGGAGGGTGGCCGAACTGTCGTCCCAGGTGGAGGCCCGGGCGGTGATGAGTTGGCGGGTGGTGGAAGGCAGGGAAAAAGAGGCGGAGCGGGCGTCCGGGACAACGGCCGGGCTGAGAGTGAGGGTGAGGGTGAGGGCCAGGCAGCCCCACAACATCCGCCAGGGCGGACTCAAGCGCGGTTCATTCATCATCCCCCCGGAAACGTTCCCTCCGACTGCGGGCCTCCCACTGGAGGCGGAGGTTGCCCCACCAGCCGGGGAAAAAGAAGAGGAAGTAGCTCGAAAGGCTGGCCAGGATCATCGGGCGCGAGGCGGGCGAGCCGAGGAATTCCAGAAGAATGAAGGCCGCGGAAACCCAGGCCAGCCACTTGCATTTCACCGGAAGGATGAAAAAGAGCATCAACTCGAGGTCGGGGTAGAGGGTGGCGAAGGCGAGAAAGAGGCTGGTCAGGAGGATGGTGTGGGAAGCGTAGCCCGGGGGCAGGAACCAGACCACGGCCACCAGCAGGACAACGGGGATGGCCAGATAAAGGGTGAGTTTGAACGATCCCCAGGCCGATTCCAGGCCCTCGCCAAACATCCAGGTGACCATCATCCACAGACCGAAGAAGAGAATACCGAGGCTTTCTTTGGTGCCGCCGGCGGCGAAGAGAAAAGTGAGCGCACGCCACCACTCCCCTTGCAGCAGGCCGCTGCGGTCGAGGAGCAGGACATTGGTGAAGCCCGGGCTGCTCATTTCCAGCAGGAAGGCGAGGGCATTGAGAACAACCAGTCCGCGGACAAGGTGGGGGACCGACCAGCCACCGAGACGGCGTTCGAGGGCTTCGATCCAGGCGGGTGTTTCCATCAGGCGGGCGCGAGGCGTTGGGGGCTCAGGGATTGCTGGTGATGTGCTTCCAGTCCAGCCCCCGCCTGTCGGCGTAGCGTTGCAGGATGGCCTCATGGCGGATCAGCACCGCCCGGACCACGCTGGAATCGTCCGCCCGGCCGATCTCGCCCAGAACGTCGGGAATCAGGCCCACGGCACCGTGGGCGTAGATGAGGGCGAAGGTGGCCTCGGAGGCTGCCACGTAGGGGATGTTTTTATCGGCCCCCTCGGCAAAGTCCTCGACCAAGTCGGCGAGGAAGGCCAATTGGTCCACGAGGTGGGGGAATTGGGGTGCTTTGATCTGGGTGAATTCGGCCTTGAGCAACGGGAGTTGGTGCAGGAGCCCCTCCACGATCTGCGGGGTGATGCGATGGCCACCGTGGGCGACAAACTGGGCGATTTCTGGCATGGCCTTCATGATTAGCACAGCCTTGCGGGCCGTCGACGGGAAATGGAAGGAGCCGGTGGGCAAGAACGGGCCCGGATTCCAGGATCAGGGGGCCGGCGCGGTGGACGGGGGGGCCGATTCGTCGTCGTCGCTTGATTCCTCGATGTCCGGCCCCGGGCGCCATTTGCGCGAGAGGTAGGGACGGAGGAAGCCGTAGAGAAGGTAGCCGGTGAAGAAAAGGGCCAGGCTGTAGGTGTAATTGAGCAGGGCGACCCCGAGCAGGAGAATGAGGAGAACGACCTGGCGGAAGGGCCGGCGGGTCTTCCAATCGAGGGCCTTGAAGCTGGGGTAGGAGACCCCGCTGAACATCATGAAGCTGAGAAAGATCATCAGCACGGCCAGCAGGTATTTCCAATTCCCGATCTGGTCCACTTTCTCGTAAATGTGGAGGAGAAGGAGCGTGATCGAAGCGATGAGGCCGGCGGCGGCGGGGATGGGGAAGCCCTTGAATTCCTTGAGTGATTTGTTTTCCGGATCGGCGGCCAGGACATTGAAACGGGCCAGGCGCAGAGCCCCGCAGGCCAGATAAATGAAGGCGATGAACCAGCCCACACGATTGGGCAATTCGTACAGGACGATCTTGAAGAGAAGAAGAGCGGGCGCCACCCCGAAGGAAACGACATCGGCCAGGGAGTCGAATTCCCGCCCGAAGGGGCTTTCCTGGCCGCCCAGCCGGGCCAGGCGGCCGTCGAGCATGTCGCAGATGAAAGCGCCGAGGATGCAGTAGAGACTCATCTCGTAATAGTGTTCCCAACCCGTGTCGCCGGCCCGGCGGATGATGGTGCCTTCAAAGATGTTGAGAATGGCCATGAAGCCGAAGAACAGGTTGCCCGCCGTCATGAGGTTGGGCAGGAGGTAGACGTAAACCTTCTTCTTGTTGGATTCGTTCATGGTGTCAGGACTTTTGCGGGGCGGCGGGCCAACGGGCGATGACCGAGGAACCGCCCTGGACGCGGTCGCCGGCCTTGACCGCCACCTCGCAATCCACTGGCAGATAGACATCGGTGCGGGAGCCGAAGCGGATCATGCCGAAGCGCTGGCCCTTATCCAGGCTATCGCCCTCGCGGGCCCAGGCGACGATGCGGCGGGCGATGAGCCCGGCGATCTGGCGGACGACCACCGGGCCGCGATCGGTTTCGATGAGCCAGTTCTGGGCTTCATTGCGGACGTCGATCTCCGGATTGCGGGCGTCGAGGAATTCTCCGGCATGGTGGTGGGATTTGATGATGCGGCCGGCCACAGGCATGCGGTTGACATGGACGTCGAAGACCGAGAGGAAGACGGCGATACGTCGCATCGGGCCGTGTTGGAAGGCGGTCTCTTCCAGAATTTCGACCGAAATGACCCGGCCGTCGGCGGGGCTGACAATGTCCAGAGGGTCGGGGGGGATGGGGCGTTCGGGGTCGCGGAAGAAGTAGAGAATGTAGGCGAAAGCCAGCCCTGGCAGGAGGGCGAAAGGCAGGCTGATCCAAGCGGCCAGCACTGTGATGAGTCCGGTGACGATGAGGAAGGGTCTGGCTTCGTGCAATGCCATGGTTTGACGGGATAGCCGTCCCGGGCCACTTTGGAAAGGCTTTCCGCACCATGGCTTCCGATGCCCACCATAAGCGCCCACTGACTTGGTCCTCGTCGGTCACCTTCACGCTGACCCATGACTGCCCGTGGCATTGTGCCTACTGCGGCTTTCGTACGGACCGGGAAGGGTTGATTTCAGAGGAAGAAGTCGACCGTCTGATTGCGGTGGCAATGGCGCAGGGAGCGAAAGAGGCCCTGCTGATCAGCGGGGAACATCCGGGGACGATGCCGCACATCCGGAAGGAACTGGCGGCGCGCGGATTCGGGGACTTCTGGGATTTTGCCATCCATGTGGCCCGCCGTGTCCTCGAGGCCGGCCTGCTGCCGCATGGGAATTACGGGGCCATCCCAGAACCGGTGCTCCGGCGGCTGCGACCGGTGCATGTCTCCATGGGGGTGATGTTGGAGAATGTCGAGGACCTGCCGGAAGTGGCTCCGGAAAAAAAGGCCGCAGGCCGGCTGGCCACCCTGGCCGCAGCGGGTCGCTGCCGCATTCCCTTCACCAGTGGCATCCTCATCGGACTCGGGGAGGGCCCGGACAGCCGGGTGCGCTCATTGGAGGCGCTGGCCGCCCTGCACCGGAAATACGGTCATTTGCAGGAAATCCTCATCCAGAATTACGTCCCCAACAACGGCTCCGCCGCACGCCTGGCGAAAGTGCCGTTGGGCTTGGATGAATACATCCGTCTGATCGAAGTCTGGCGCGGACTTTGTCCCGATGTGCCGGTGCAAATCCCACCGAACCTGAATCCTTGCTGGAGAGAGTTGATCCCCTGGGCCGATGACTTCGGGGGGATATCAACGGAGCGGGACGAGGTGAACCCGCAGAGTCCGTGGAGGGCGGCGGAAGCCTACCGCCATGCGGCGGAAGCGGCGGGGAGGGAATTAAGGGAGCGGTTGGCCGTTTATCCCCGGTTCATCGATCCGGTCTGGTTGGATGGGGAAATGCTGCGGGCGGTGCGGGAAAGTTAGGAATGGGCAGCCAGTTCCCGTTGGATGACGCGCGCTTCCGCCAGGGCGGATTCCGCGGTGTTCCCCAGGACGCAGAAGTGGCCCATCTTGCGTCCGGGGCGCGCCTCGGCTTTGCCGTACAAGTGGAGTTTGGCCGTGGGGTGGGCCAGGATGGCGTCCCAGGCCGGAGTGCCGCCGGACCAGAGATCACCCAACAGGTTGGCCATGACGACGGGACTTAACAATTCTGTCGAACCCAGAGGCAGTCCGCAAACGGCGCGGATCTGCTGTTCGAACTGGCTGGTGGCGCAGGCGTCGAGGGTGTAATGGCCCGAGTTGTGGGGGCGGGGGGCCATTTCATTGACGAGGAGTTTCCCATCGCGCTGGAGGAAGAGTTCGACCGCCAGGAGGCCGACGACCTTCAGGTCATCCGCGATGGAAGAGGCGATTTGCAGGGCTTCCTTCTCGATGCGGGGATCGATGCGGGCGGGCACAATGGAGAGGTCAAGGATGTGGTGGGAGTGGATGTTTTCTGAAACGGGAAAGGTGCGGACCTCGCCGTTCCGGGTGCGGGCGCAGACGACGGAGAGTTCGCACGCGTAGTCGATCCAGCCCTCAAGAACGCCGCGCGGGGCGGCGAGGGCGGCCCAAGCGGAGGCAGGGAGGGTGTCAGCGGTGATTTTGCACTGGCCTTTGCCATCGTAGCCGAAGTCGGCGGTTTTGAGCACGCAGGGTTTGCCGAGCGTGTCGATGGCGCGGGCCAGGCTTTCCGCGGAATCGACCACGGCAAAGGGAGCGTGGGGGTAGCCGCGGATTTTGAGGAAGTTTTTTTCCCGCTCGCGGTTCTGGCAGGTATGGAGGACGGTCCAGTCGGGGTAGATGGGCGCGGAGCGGGCGACGTGCTGGAGCACATCGGCGGGGATGTTCTCGAACTCGAAGGTGACGACGTCAACCGCCGAAGCGAAAGCGGTCAAGGCCTCCAGATCGGTGTACGGTCTGTTGCTTTGGCGGTCGGCGATCTGACCGGCGGGGCAACCCGGGGTGGGTTCGTAGACCTGGAATCCGTATCCGAGGCGCCGGGCGGCGAGGCCGATCATGCGCCCGAGTTGTCCTCCGCCGATGACGCCAAGGTTGGAGGGGGGGAGGATCATGGGAATGGATGATGCCAGCAAATGACAGAAGACAGATTACGGTAGGCGGAGTCCGTTTGGCAGTTTGGCCTTGAGGACTTTGGCGGTCTGGGATTTGCGGAAGCGGCGGAGTTTGCCGGCGGTGGGGGTGTGGTCGTTGGCGAGGAGGGAGGCGGCGAAGAGGGCGGCGTTGATGGCGCCGGCCTTGCCGATGGCGAAGGTGGCCACGGGGATGCCTGCCGGCATCTGGGCGATGGAGAGGAGTGAATCGAGGCCTTTGAGGGCCTTGGATTCCACGGGCACCCCGAGGACCGGGAGGGTGGTCAGGGACGCGGTCATGCCCGGCAGGTGGGCGGCACCGCCCGCGCCGGCAATGAGGCACTTGAGGCCGCGGCCGAGTGCGGACTCGGCATATTCAAACAGGAGGCCGGGGGTGCGGTGGGCGCTGACGACTTTCTTTTCGTAGGGGATGCCGAAATCGTCGAGGGTGGAGGCGGCGTGTTGCATGGTATCCCAGTCGGAGGTGCTGCCCATGATGAGGCCGACGACGGGGCGTTTGTTTTTGGGGGGCATAAGAATAGTGGGAGAATAGAAATGAGTGTTGAGAAAAAAATGCGCCTCAGTGCCGGCGTTCGTCGGCCAGGCGGCAGGCGTCCATGAGGATGCCCATGGCGTCCCCTTCAATCGTTCTGACCGGGCTGGGCACATCGAAGTGGAATTCGAAGTTCCCGCTTTGGGCGCGCAAGAGATCGGGGATGGCGTCGGGGCCCTGGTAGCCGGCATCGGTCATGGCGTGGATGATGGAACCACAATAGAAAAAGATATCGCCTGCGACCTCGGTCGAAGGGGCCTCTAGGCGGAGATGGCCGGTCTTGGTGCCTTGGACGAGGATCTGGCAGAGATCGATGACCGAGAAGTCGGCCAGATTGCCGCGCAAGGGGGGGCGTTCGGGCGTGGGGGCGGGGGCATGCAGTGCGCTGGCCAGAGTGGTGGGAAGAGGGCCGGAGGCGGCGTCGGATTCCTCGATCTGTTCACTGACTTTGATGATGGCATCGACCTTTTTCATCAGGCGGTCGAGGGATTCGTCGCGGTCGATGAGGTTGGTCGCCACGGTGCGGGCCAGGCCCATGGCGTTTTCGTTGGTCAGTTTCATGCGGATGGCCTGCGTGACCTTGCCCATGGGCTTGCCTCCCGGGGTGGTGGGGGAGGTGATGTTTGCTGGCGAGCTGGCTGTGAGGGCGATGGTTCCCCCGGCCAGGCTGATGAGGCTGATGCTGAGATTGCGCCCGTCGGGCATCAATTCGACGTAGGCTCCAGCGGGGATGCTTTCCCCGCTGCGGTTGCGCGCGGTCAACTGGATGCTTCCGCTCTGGTCGTCGTGCACGGCGTCCTCCCAATTCTTGACCGCCTTGTCGTAGATGGTGCTGAACTGTTCGTCGAAGAGTTGCTTGAAACGGATGCCGGGTTCGAGGGTCTTGGGGGTGTATTCCAGAAGTTCGAGGAAACGCGGATTGCAGAGGACGATTTTTCCCTCCTCGGAAAAAAGGGCAACCGGGACAGGGACGGACTCGAGCGCCTGTTTGTAAAGACCCTCTTGGTGGCCGACGCGGAAGCTGTTGGCGAAGAGTTCCTTGTTTTTTTGGGCCAGCGCCTGGAGCTGGGCCTCCATGGCGGTGAGTTTGTGGGCCAGGTTCTCAAAGTGACTGACCAGCAGGTCGCGGACCGAGATCAGGCCGATGAAACGGTTGCCCTCGCGCACCAGGATGTCGTGGAAAAACTCCTCATCGCGTGATTTTTCGGTGAACAGCCTCATGACCACCGTGTCGAGTTCGTGGGAGGCGTTGACCACGAGGGGCGAGGTGATCATGATTTCGGAAATCGCCTGCTGGAGGAATGCGGGTTTTTGGGACTGGCCGATGAGTTGTTGGCCTAGGTGGCTGCGGGTGATGAGGCCGAATCCACCGCTCTTGGTGATGACGCCGAGGCTGACCACGGAGATCTGGGCTTGGAACCACGATTTCACATCGCCGATGGTCATCTCGCCTTCGACGTAATTCGAAGTGTAGACCAGATCCTGGGCGCGGGTGCTGCTGACGGAAGCCACGGAGGGAGCCTACACAGGGGGTTGTGCAGGATTCAAGGCGAGATGGGAGTGGGGCCGGGAGGGATGGGTTTGGAATAAGGTTGCCAGCCAGCCCGGGGCTCGGAAAGATCGGGGCATGGAGGCCCGCTATCCGCGTATCCAGCGTGTGCTTTTCATCGCGCTGGCGGTCAACCTCGTCCTGGCCGCGGGCAAACTGCTGTTGGGATGGAGCCTGGGTAGTCTGGGGGTGATGTCCGACGGTCTGCATTCGGTGATGGACGGGGCCGGAAGCGTGGTCGGGCTCATTGCCATCCACGTGGCGGCGTTGCCGCCCGATCCGCGGCATCCCTGCGGGCACCGCAAATTCGAGGTGCTGGGTACATTGTTGCTGGCCGGATTGTTGTTGTTGAGTTGCTGGGAAATCCTGGGATCGGCCTTCACCCGTCTGACCCGTCCTTCGCCGATGCCGCACTTTTCCTGGGGGGGCGTTCTCTTTCTCCTGTCTACCCTGGGGGTGAATTTCTGGCTGTCGCGCTTCGAGTCTTCGCGTGCGGCCGAACTGGACAGTCCGATCCTGGCCGCGGATGCCGCCCATACCCGCTCGGACATCCTGACCACATTGCTGGCCTGTCTCGGTCTGTTCACGCCCAAGTTGGGATGGCCCATGCTGGACACCGTCTGCGCGGTTTTGATCGTGTGCTTGATCGCCCGCTCGGCCTATCAAATCATTTCTGAAACCGTGGACAGGGTGGCCGATGCCGGCCGTCTGGCTCCGGATGAAATGCGGCGCGTGGCCGAGTCGGTCGACGACATCCGCCGGGAGGATGACGTCTGAGCCGGATCAAAGCCGTTCACCGCAAAGGACGCGAAGAGCACGAAGCAGAAACTTTTGGCATTGAAGATCTTAAGAAGTGATCCAACCCCGAATCTCTTCGCGGTGAGCAACTGCATACTTACGGCTCGGGGAGGCTAGGATCAGGCCCGGAAGGCCACGTTAGCCGTCAGGGCCTGTTGGAGACGGACGAGGTACTCCGGTCGTGGGATGTCAACCGCCCCCATCTGTCGGGTCAGCGGGCTGGCGACCTGGGTATCGAACAAAGAAAACCCCAGTTTCTCGAGATGTTCCATGAGCACCACCAAAGCGGCCTTTGAGGCATCGTCGGCACGGTGGAACATGGACTCGCCCGCGAAAAAACCACCCAAGGCCACGCCATAGATGCCGCCGACAAGCGTTCTGTCCTGCCAGACTTCAATGCTGTGGGCATGTCCCCGGTGGTGCAGGGCGGTGTAGGCCCGGATGATGGCTTCCTCGATCCAGGTTTCTTCCCGGCCGGGGGCCGGGGAAGCGCAGGCCCGCACCACGGATTCGAAAGCGGTGTCAAAGGTGTATTGCCAAATTTGCCTGCGCAGGGTTCGGGCCAGCGAACGGGAGACGTGCAAGCCACCGACCGGCAGGATGGAACGGGGATTGGGCGACCACCAAGTGATGGGATCGGATGACCAGGGGAAAATTCCGCTTTGGTAGGCCAACAGCAGGCGCTCGGGAGAGAGGTCGCCCCCGACGGCCAGGAGCCCATCGGGTCGCGCTTCTTCCACCGGGGGGAAATCCAAGCGGGAGTCGATGATGGCGATGCCACGGCTCCGCTTCATGCGAAGGGGATTTTATCGTCCACTCGCCTTTTGACAAGAGCTTGCCTGCCCTTAGCCTCGCCGCGTGTCCCGACTCCTCCAAGGCCTCAATCCCCAGCAGCGTGAAGCCGTGACGACCTTGCGCGGCCCGGTCCTGATCCTGGCCGGGGCGGGCACGGGCAAGACCAAAGTCATCACCCACCGCATGGCCCACCTCATCGCCGAGGGTGTGGAGCCGCGGCATATTCTGGCGCTTACTTTCACCAACAAAGCGGCGCGGGAGATGAAGGAACGCTACCAGAAGCTGGTCCAGGGGATGCGCCCGCCGGAGGAAACCCGGTTGTTGTTCGCGGGGACATTCCATTCTTTCTGCGTCCGGGTGTTGCGCGAGCACATTGAGAAGCTGGATTACAAAAAGAACTTCACCATCCTCGACGAGGGCGACCAGGCGGGCATCCTCAAAAAAATCCTCGGGGCCGCGGTCAAGGGCGGCGACCAGGAGATGAACAAGATCAAATTCCTCATCGGCCTGGCCAAGAACCGCGGGCTGCGTCCCGAACAGACCGCCGGGAGTGATGCCCTGCTGGCCCGGGTCTACCGCCGCTACCAGGAAGAGTGCAAGGCGCGCAACGCCGTGGACTTCGACGACCTGCTTTTGTTGATGGTCGATCTCCTGGAGGGCTTCCCGGAGGTGCGCGGGGAACTGCGGGCCCGGCACCGTTTTCTCATGGTCGACGAGTATCAGGACACCAACCGGCTCCAGTTCGACATCGTCCGCCAGCTCGCTTCCGACGACCACGATGTCTGCGTGGTCGGTGACGACGACCAGAGCATCTACAGCTGGCGCGGGGCGGAAAACAGCCACATCATGGAGTTTTCCCAGCGTTTTCCGGGGGGGAAGTCCATCAAGCTGGAGCAGAACTACCGCTGCACCCCGCGGATTCTGGCCGCGGCCAACCAGGTCATCGCCCACAACGCCCGGAGGCACGACAAAAAACTCTGGGCCGAAGGGCTTCCGGGCGACCCCATCCGGGTCATGCTGGCGCAGAACGACGAGGATGAGGCCTCCTGGGTGGCCGCGGACATCCTGCGCGCGCGCGAGGAACATGTCCTGCGCTGGGAGGACATGGCCCTGCTTTACCGCGCCAACCACATGTCGCGGTTGTTTGAAATGGAATTGCGCAAGCTCCGCATCCCCTACCGCATCATCGGTGGACAGAACTTCTACGAACGCCGGGAAGTAAAGGACATCCTGGCCTATCTCCAGGTCATCGCCAATCCTGACAACGACGGCGCCCTCCTGCGGGTGGTCAACCTTCCCGCGCGGGGCGTGGGCACGACCACCATGGAAGAACTGACCCGGCGCAGCCGCGAGGCCGGAAGTTCCATCTGGCGGGTCATGCAGGGCGACCTTTCCCTGGTTTTCCCGCGGGCCTATCCCGGCCTGACCTCGTTCCGCACCATCATCCATGAGTACCAGGGAAAATTCGCCCTGCCCGGTGATTGGGCCGGGGTGCTCAAAGCCCTGCTCAAGGACATCGGTTACGAGGAGGACCTCAAGCGCACGAGCAAAGATCCCGAAGAACACGCCTCGCGCAGTGAGAACGTGCAGGGCCTGGTCAACGCCCTGGCCGAACACCAGGCCAAGGAATTGGGCGACCTGAACGCCTTTATCGACACCATGTTGTTGGACAGTGCGGACAAGGAGGAGGAAAAAGAAGACGACGGCTATGGCGTCACCCTCATGACCCTGCACGGGGCCAAGGGACTGGAGTTCACCCGGGTCTATCTGGTCGGGGTTGAAGAGGGGTTGCTGCCGCATGACCGCGTGAAGCTGGAAGGCAATCTGGAAGAGGAACGGCGCCTGTTTTATGTCGGCATCACCCGGGCCAAGAAATGGCTGACCCTGACCCGTTGCCAGTCACGCCGTCGTTATGGCAAGGAGGAGCCCCGCCATCCTTCGGTCTTCCTGGATGAGCTGCCCGAAGAGGGCGTCGAGCACCAGACCACCGCCTCGACACGGGTCAAGGTGGAAGGGGAGGTGGCTTCCAGCCGGTTGAGCGCATTGCGTGCGCGGCTGGGAGCGGCCCCAGCCGAAACCTGAGCCGGGCGGCTGTCTTCCGTAAGGAGTGAATCACCGAAGCACTGCCGGCGTCATACAACCTGTGAAACCCCTATCCACTCTGGCCTTGGTTCTGTCGATTGTTGCCCTGGTGCTGCTCCCCGCCTCCCCGCTCCAGGCGGGCCGCGACGGAGATCGCGATCGGGACGGCAAGGATCACCGTGGGGATGGACGTCGTCATGGTCACCAAGAGTGCCATCGCCGGGACCGCGACCGAGACCACCACCGGTCTTCGGGATTTTCCCTTTTCTTCAATCTGGCGCCGCAGCCCTATTACGCCGTTCCCGTGCGGCGGGCGCCAGTCTATCGCACCAATCTGGTCGCCGATGTGCAGGTGGCTTTGTCCCGCCGGGGCTATGTGGTGGGCGGGGTCGATGGAGTGGCCGGTCCCCGGACCCGCGCTGCCTTGGCCGCATTCCAATACGACCGCGGCCTCCGCCCGACAGGCGAAATCAACCACGCCACCCTGCGCGCCCTTGGTTTGATTTGAGGTTCAGGAGCTCTCGAGCACTTCGGCCAGACGGTCAATTTCGGCCTCGGTGGAATAAAAATGCGGGGCCACACGCAGGTGGGGTGCGCCCTCGCGATTGTGGCGCACGGCCACACTGACCCTGGCCGCTGCCAGCTTCGCCACCAGGGCTTCGGGGTTTCGGCCATCGAGGGGGAATGTGATGATCCCCGAAACATGTGCCTCCGGCAGATCCGGTCCCCAGACCGGGTGCCAATCCGCCGCGCCGAGCCTGAGCAGGGTGTGGTTTCGTAATTCCCTTATGCGCGCGGCGATCGCCCCCACCCCCAGAGCGAGGATCATTTCCAACGGTGCTCGCATCCCGAGGATGCCGGGGAGGTTGAGCGAACCGCATTCGTACCGTCTCCCGCCTTCATAAAAGCGGTTCAGATCCTCCTGGGCGATGAAGTTCGGTGACCAGACATTCCAGGACCCGAGGTGGGTCGGGCGGAGGCGGTCGAAGAGGCTTTCCCTAACATAAAAAATCCCGGCCCCGAGCGGGCCGAGCATCCACTTATGGGAGTCGGCGCTGAGGAAGTCCACGTGTTCCACCGAGAGCGGGAAGGCCCCCAGGGTTTGGATGGCGTCGAGGCAGAAGAGGATGCCGCGTTCGTGGAGGCGGCGGCCGATGGTGTCGACATCGATGCGGAAGCCGGTGAGGAAGTGGGCCGAGGCCAGGGCGACCAAGCGCGTGCGGGGTGTGAGGGAAGCCTCGACCACCTCCCAGGTGATTTCCCCGGGACGCTCCGGCCGGACGGAAACCGGCCGGACCCCGCGGGCGGCCAGCTTGGTCCAAGGGTAGACATTGGCGGGATAATCGTCGCGGTAATAAACCACTTCGTCGCCGGGTTGCCAGTCGAGGCCGTCAGCCACGAGGTTGAGTCCCATGGCGGTGGGGCCGAGGAGGGCGATTTCCTGAGCCTGGCAGCCGAGCAGTTGGGCGGCGACGACCCGGGTGCCGAGGACGCGGTGGAAAACGGCCGGTCCTTCCTGTTGGTCTTCAGAAGCCTGTTGGCCGAACCAGTCCAGGGCTTGGGTGGCGCAGGCGGGCAGCGGGGAGACGGCGGCGTGGGAGAGGAAGGTGCGGTGGGCGGTGACTGGAAAATGGGTGCGCCGCAGGGATTCGTCGCGGGCGAGATCGGCGATGGATAACGACATGAGGGGATTTTAACGCCGTTCTCCCGGAAGGCACGGAAATGATGAAATAGCCGGGGAATCAGCGGGGGAAGATGACCAGGTAATTGTGGACCGAGTCGAAGGACCGGATGCGGAGCGGAGCCGAGGCGGGGTCACGGCTCCAGAGGGCGCAGGAGGGGCCGCCGTCGAGATTGAGGGCCGATTGGGTGGGCAGGACGGCCGTCACCGCGGGATCGAGCAGAACATCGGGAAGTTCGGCCAGGGTGCAGGCGTCGGCCACACCCAGGGCCCAGCCGGTTGCGCCATCATGGAGGATGAAGCTGCGACGGGCCGAACGCTGCCGGTCCAGGCCGGCCACAGGACGTCCGTTCCGGATCAACCAGGGCCCGGATTGGAGGGCCTCATCCGGAGGGTGGGCGGGATCGAAGGAAGTCACGGGGATCAAACGCAAGCGACCGGCTTCCGCGGCGATGACGCCATGCATCCAATTGGCCGCATCGTTGATGGGCCCGCGCAGCGTTTTTCCCCCACGGATGAGCAGGGCACAGGGCTCGAAGGGTTGGTGATTGAAAAAACCGCCGTTGCAGCCGGCCAGACCCCCGGTCGCTTCCAGCACGCGGGCCAGATTGCCCGAAACGACGCGGCCGTTCGCGTCCGCATCCACCACGACCCGGAGGGTGTAAGCGGCGTTGTCGAAGCGGACCAGGCGGACCTCCCGCTGTTTTTTCCCTGAGTGGGTGGTCACCGATAGGATGGGCGGGGCATCCGCGGCGCGGGCGGTGGATGCCACGAGGAATAAAATGACGAGAGGAACCATCTTCATGGTGTAACAGAGGGGGTAAGGCGGTAGTGGCCCGTAAGGGGAAAGGCGAAGAGCCGGTCCTCCTCCTGTGAGCCGCGGCCGATATTGTGGATCACAAAAGGCACGCCCGTGGTGGTGCGCCGGTCGCTGACAATCATGATGTGGGGCAGGTTTCCGGGAAGCCGGGAGGTGACGATATCGCCCGGTCGGTAGTCTCCCGCCGAGGAAGTCACCGGAAGAGCGGAGCCCCGGCGGCGGAACCAAGTTTGAAGGTTGGGTACCCGGCGGTGGTCGATGTTTTTGTCCGGTTTTCGAAGTCCCCAAATCTGGGGGTAGTCGCCAAAGTGGGTCCGCATATCCTCATGGACCGCCTGCTGGAGGTCGGGTCCGCCACAGTCGCGCAGGGCCCGGATGATGACGTCGGTGCAGACCCCGCGGTCGCGCGGGACATCACCGCCGGGGTATTCGAGGGCCACGTAGGCCGGATCGTAGGAGACGGTGACACCGATCTGTGCCCGGGCGGCTTCGATCCAGGCCCCGGGTGCTGGAAATCGTCCGGCCGGGGACTGGGACAGTGCGGTCGTGGCGACCCCAACCAGGGAGATCAAGGCAGGAAGAAGCATTTTGGGCAGAAACGACATGGGAGACCCGTTGGACGGAATCATCCGCCCGCGAGGCAGGTTCCGTCAATCCCGGTTGCGCCCGATGCGGGTTTCTGATAATTGCCTTGGATGGCCGACAAGCGAACGCGGGAACCCATCGATATCCACAGTGAATCTTTTCTGCACGAGTTGATGCGGCGCCAGCTGAAATTGTCGACCGGTTGTGCCCTTGCCTTTGTCCTCATCCTGTTCGGCCTGCCCCTGTTGAATTATTTCCTGCCCGACTTCATGGCGACCTCGATATTCGGTTTCACCATGACCTGGTTGTTCCTGGGCGTTCTGGTCTTTCCCTTGGTATGGATCATTTCCGCGGTTTTTATCCGGCGTTCCATCGCGCTGGAGGAGGACGAGGTGC
The DNA here is from genome assembly GCA_033875315.1 of Candidatus Methylacidiphilales bacterium. Classification (NCBI taxonomy): domain Bacteria; kingdom Pseudomonadati; phylum Verrucomicrobiota; class Methylacidiphilae; order Methylacidiphilales; species Methylacidiphilales bacterium. Next base: position 57,327 of record JANRJG010000011.1, on the reverse strand, counting down.
GGGAAGTTGAAGCGTCCCGGCGTGGAGAACAGGTATGAACGAGATCCTTGCCATCCTCCGCGCGACCGACCCTTGGATTCTGGCCTTTTCCTTTGTGACGGTGGCGGCCACTGTCGGAATGGGATTCTGGTCGGCGGGCAAGTCGAAGACCGCCAGTGATTTCTTTGTCGCCGGACGTTCGGTCTCGGTGGGATGGAACGCCTCCGCCATATCCGGGGAATACCTTTCCGCGGCGTCCTTCATGGGGGTGGCGGCCATGGTGATGAGCCGTGGTTACGATGCGTTGTGGTATCCGGTTTGTTATGCCTGCGGTTATCTATTTCTCCTGTTATTCATCGCCGGTCCGCTGCGCCGCTTCGGTGCCTACACCATTCCGGACTTTGCCGAGGGGCGTTATGATTCGCCGCTCTTCCGCAAGATCGCCATCCTCTTTGTCCTGTTCATCGGTTTCTTTTACACCATGCCCCAGATGAAGGGGGCGGGCACCACGCTGGCCTACATTTTCCCCGGTCTGCCCTACGGGGCCGGGGTGGTCGTCGTGGCCGGGATCATCACCCTGAACGTCGCACTGGGCGGGATGAAGGGTATCACCCTGGTACAGGCCTTCCAATACTGGGCCAAGATGTTTGCCATCTCCCTGCCCGTTTTCGTGCTGATGGCGGTCTACGGTTTCTACAACGTCCAAGTGGGGGCGAACACGTCTCAGCCCTCGGCCGCCGCGGCGGAGATCGTGGTGCTGCGCGATGAGCTGCCACCCAAAGCCCCGAAGGACGAGGCCTGGGTGTCGCCATTCGGCCCCCTGACCACCCGGGCGGCGGCGGCGGCCGGATTGACCGTGGAAGAACAAAAGCCTTACTCTCTGCTCTACACCTACTCCCTCATCGTGGCCCTGGTCTGCGGCACCGCCGGGTTGCCCCACATCCTGGTGCGTTTTTACACCAATCCCGACGGGGTGGCGGCGAAGAGGACCACAATGTGGGTCATGATTCTGATCGGGATTTTCTATGTGTTTCCGCCGGTGTTGGGGGCGATGGGACGCAATTTCCTGCCCGAACTCTACCAGAGCACGGGGGTGGCCGGCCCGGACGGGGTGGTCCTGAAGATCCCTCTTCTCCTGAACGAGAAGTATCCGCCCCTTGGTTCCATCCTCAGCGGGATCACCTGCGCGGGTGCTTTTGCCGCCTTCATGAGCACGTTCAGTGGCTTGTTGGTTTCCATGACCGGGGCATTGGCGCACGATGTCTACGGGCGCATCCTGCGCCCTTCCTCCTCCCCGGCCCAGCGCATGGTCGCCTTCAAAATCTGCGCCGTGCTCATTGGCGTGGTCTCGATGGTGCTGGGGATGCAGGTGGAACAACTGGAGATCAACTTCATGGTCGGCCAGGCTTTCGCCATCGCCGCCTCCAGCTATTTCCCGCTCCTGTTCCTGAGCGCATGGTGGCGGGGGATGACGATGAAGGGCGCCGCCACGGGCATGCTGGCGGGCGGTCTTTTGGCCGTGCTGGCGATCTCCCTGACCAGCTTCAACGATGTGATGAAATGGATCGACCTGGTCGATTTCTGGAAAGCACACCCGCTGGCACGCATCCTCTGCGAGCAACCGGCCATCTGGGCCACGCCTTTGGCGATGGCACTGATGGTAGGGGTTTCAAAATGGACCGCGAAGGAAGTTCCGTCCGACATCCGCATGAAGATGTTGGTTCTTCATGCCCCGGAGAAGCTTGGGTTGAAGCAGGAATACATCCAAGAACATGCCGGGCACTAGCCCCGGGCCGGATCAGCCTTCAGATGAATTCGGACTTCCAGTAGAGGAGGCGGCCGCAGTTTTCGCAGGGGACCAAGCCGGTGTTGCCTTTGGCGTTGAGAACGCTCTGGTGGGTTAGGGACATGTGGCAGCCGCCGCACTTGTTGCCGTGCTCCACCGGAACAATGGCGATATCCCCCTTGCTCGACAGGATACGACGGTAGCGGGTCAGGTCGGCCGGGTTGGGGCCGGCTTCCAGGGTCTTGAGCTCGGCTTCCAGATCGGCCTGCTGCTTTTCCAAAAGGGCCTTCTTGGTGGTCAGATCGGCCCGGCGGGCCTGGGCGGCGGCTTCAAATTCCCGGACCTTGGCCCCCTCGGTGGCGACATCCTTCTGGGCGGCCTCGAAGGCTTCCATGCATTCCAATTGACGGTCCTCGAGGGCAGCGATGTCGGCCTTGGCTCGGTCGATCTCATGGCCGAGGGCCTGGTATTCCTCGTTCTTTTTGGTCTGGAGTTGCTGTTGGCCGTATTTGTTGATTTTATCCCGGAGGGAACCGGCCTGGTTTTCCAGGTCTTTGCGCTGGCTCTCGATCTGGCGCGCCTTGAGTTTGAGTTCCTCGTGGTGCCGGCTTTGCGCCGCCAGGCGGTCGGCAATGGTCTTTTCTTCAGCCGGAATGGCCTTCAATTCCTGGACGATGCGGCGGAGGCGGGTGTCGCGGTCTTGGAGGATGAGAAGGGCGTCGAGGGGGCCGGACATGGGAACAAAATACGCCGCGCCCCCCTGTCGCGCGAGGATTATCTATCCGCCAACAGTGGGGGCATAACCCCGATGAGCGGAATAGCGAATCCCATCAGCCGGGGCTACGGATACTGGCAAAGAACGGGGAGGGGATTCTCCGACAAAAAAATGAAGATATGTCGAGATAGGCAAGTGGTTGCTATTCGTCCGTGAGGGCCGGAAAGTGGAGCTGGAAGAGGGTTCCGGAGCCCTTGCGGGATTTGACCGTGATGTGGCCGCCGTGACTTTTGACCGTCTTCTCGACCAGGGCCAATCCGAGGCCGGTTCCCCCCTTTTTGTGGCTAAGGAAAGGTTGGAAGAGTTCTTCCTGGCGTTCGCGAGAAATTCCCATGCCGTTGTCCTTGATGCCAATGATGACCTCATGCGCCCCGCCCTTGGTCTGGTTGCGCACGGAGAGGATGAGCTGGCCGCCCTGGGCCATGGCCTGGCAGGCGTTGAGGACGAGATTGAGGATGGCCTGCTCCAATTGGGCCCGGTCGCCGTTGATGCGCAGCTCCTCGTCGTCAACCTCCAGGCGGAAGTCGATTTTCTGCTCTGCGAGTTTGTGCCGTGTGAGGAGGAGGACATCGCGGAGAAGGCTGGGTGCGTGGAGGGGCTCGAGCTCGGGCTCGGAGGAGCGGGCGAAGGTGAGCACCTGGTCGAGGATGCGGTTCATCTGCTTCATCTTGGTTTCGATGAGGGCGGCGTCGCGGTGGGTGGTTTCGCTGCCCTGGACGTCCTGCATCATGGAATGGAAGAGCATCTGCACGACGGTCAGGGGGTTGCGGATTTCATGGGCAATCTCGGCGGCGAGCCAGCCGAGGGCGGAGAGGCGCTCGGCGTTGCGCAGTTCATCTTCCATGCGGACCACTTTTTCCAGGAGGCGCGCCTTGGCGATGGCGACGGCGGACATGCCGGCCATGGCCGAGAGGAGACGGATCTCCTCGTTGGAAAAGCGGTGGGTCTCGCGGGTGTAAACAGAGAGGACACCCAGGGCGCGGCTTTCGAAGGTGAGTGGGACGGAAAGAAGGGAGACGAGGCCCTCGCGGCGGGCGAGTTCGGTGTTGAGGTAGCGTTGATTGTCGATGACGTTGAGGACGGTGAGGGGTTTGAGGCGGTTGACGACGACGCCGACGAGGGATTCGGCCACCGGGAGATTGGGTTTGTTGATGTAGGCCTTGGAGGCGCCATACCAAGCCTTGAGGGCGAGGGTTTTACCGTTTTCATCCAGGAGCATGAGCGAACAGAGCTTGGCATTCATCAGGCGGCACGATTCCTTGACGATGCGCTGGAGAACAATATCGAGCTGGTCCTGGGAGATGATGGTCTGTCCCATATCAACCAGGGTTTCGAGTTGCTCACTGCGGAGGCGCAGTTGGTTGATTTCCCAGGAGAGGCGGATGCTTTCGGAGGCGTGTTTGGCAAAAGCGACGAGGGATTTCTCCTCTTCCTCACCGAAGGCCCCCGGAGTGGTGCTGTCCAAGTTGAGGATGCCGATGACCTGGCCGCGCAGGAGGAGGGGAACGGCCAGTTCGGCACGGATGCGGGGGTCGATCTGGACGTAACGGCGGTCGGTGGTGACATCGTGGATGCGGAGAGGCAGTCCCCGGCTGGCCACCCAACCGGTGATGCCCTCGCCGATGCGCAGTTTGGTCCGGCGTGCGCGTGCGCTGAGACCGGCCGCGGCTTCAATGTCGAGCGAACCGGTGTTGGGGTTGAGGAGGCAGAGGGAGCCGCTGCTGGCGCCGGTTTTCTTGACCGCGAATTTGAGGATGCGCTGGAGGAGCTCCTGGGGTTCGAGCAGGGCCTGTCCGTGGCGCAGGAAGTCGTCGGTCATGACAAGTTTGAAGTTTTAAGTATTAAGTTTTAAGCAGGAAAGGAGATAGAAAAAATGGCGTCTTACTTAAAACTTCATACTTAAAACCTAAAACTCCCGGCCTAGCCGGGCAGGTGGGCCTCCATGGCGGCGATGACGGCACGCTGGAAGCGGCGGAATTCGGAGCGGTCGGTGACCGGTGTGCCATCGGACGTGGTGAGGTAAAAAGTGTCCATGGCCGCCCCCATTTCCGTGGTGATGCGGGCATTGGTGATGGAGAGGCCCAAGCCGGCCAGGCAGGCGGAGACGTCATAGAGCAGGCCGAGGTAGTCGGCGGCACGGAGGTGCATGACCGTGGTTCCGGGAGTGGAGTCGGAATCGAAGCCGACCATGGGTTCGACCATGCCGGCGAGGTGGTCCGGACGACGGGAGAAGGAGTGGGCGCGGTTGATCTCGGTGCCGATGTTGTAATCACCGTCCTGAAGGGCACGGGTGAGGGCTTCGGTGAAAACCTTGCGGTCATGGGCGTGGGTGGCCGCTTCGAATTTTTCGGTGCAAACGCGGAAAGTGTCGATGACGATGTGGTCGGAGCGGGTCCAGATATCGGCACTGAGGATGTTCAATTCAGCCAGGGCGAAGGCGCCGGCGATTTTGGCGAAGAGATGGTGGCGGTCCCAAGTGACGACGGTGACCTCGCTGTGACCGGTGCTGGGCAGGTCGCGCCAACCGATGACCGGCTTGAGGGCGTCGGCCACCGACTCATTGTTGAGCTGGGCGAAGAGGAACTGGTGGACCAGCTCGATGTGGCTGGCGATGAGGGCCTCATTGCGGAAGGTCAGGTAACGTTCGGGCAGGGAGCGGATGTGGGCGGTGAACTCGGCATCGTCGATGGCCTTCGGGACGGTCTTGCGCAGCCGCGTCTCGAGTTCGGCGCGGTTCTTCTCGGTGTGGCGGAGGAATTCCTCCTCACCGGCGAGCATGTAGCGGGTGCGGGTGTATAGGTGCCAGACAAGCCCCTCCTTCCAGTCGGTCCAACTGTTGTCGGTGCCGGTGCCCATGCCGTCGGCCAGGCTGAGGAGCATGAGGAGGTCGAGGCGTTCCTCATCTTGAACGATGCGGGCGAAGTCACGGATGGTGGATGGTTCGTCGAGGTTCCGGCGGAGGGCGAACTCGGTGAGGGTCATGTGGTGGTCGACGAGGAAGATGAGGAGTTGGCGGCGGCGTCCGCCGATGCGCATGCGGCGGGCGAAGCGGGAGGCGAGCTGGGAGCTGACGTTGCTGTGGTCGCGGCTGTGGTCGGCTTTGCCGGTATCATGGAGGACGAGGGCGAGATAAAGGATGGCGGGTTCGGTGCAGCGTTCGAAGAGCGGACGGTAGGCGGGGAAATGGGAGGAGTTGTCATCGAGGACACGGTCGAGTTGTTCGAGGCAGACGAGGGTGTGTTCGTCGGCGGTGTAGCGGTGGAAGAACTCGTGCTGGACCAGGAAGGTGAGGGGGGCGAACTCCGGGATGAGGCGTCCGAGGATGCCGGTTTGGTGCATGGCGCGGAAGATGCGGCCGACGCGGCCCTTGGGCGAGGCGAGGCTGAGGAGCATCTCGCGGATGGCGGGGTCCCAGAGGGTTTTGCGCGTGATGAGGTGGGCCTTGTGGCGGATCAGGGATTCGAGTTCGGGGGAGAATATGGCGTTGCGCTGTTGGATGATTTGATAGGCCTGGACCATGCGGGCCGGTTCCTCGCTGAAGAATGAGGCGGGGGGGGCTTCCAGCTCGTTGTGGGCGTTGAGCGTGAAGCCGTGGATTTTTTCAGATCGGGCGGCGCTGCCGGGGAGGAGTTTTTGGAAGAGGCCACGCGGTTGGGCGGGTTTGCCGATGAGGCGGCGGAAAAGGAGCTGGCAGGTGTGGTAGATGGCACTGCTGTGGGTGTAATACTCCCGCATGAGGGCTTCGGTGCGGGGTATGACGTGGCGCTGGGGGTATTTGAAGGCATTGGCGACACCGCCCTGGAGCCGAAGGGTCAGGATGTCGCCGGCCCGGTCCTGCTGGTAATGCAATTCGGTGCGGATGCGGAGGAGGAAATCGTAGGCCTGGTCGATGGCTTTGCGTTCGGAGAGCGTGAGGAGACCGGCCTGTTGGAGTTCAAGGGTGGTTTTGAAGCCGCGGGCGATGTGGGCCGACCAGATGAGGTTGTGGTAGTCGCGCAGGCCTCCACAGCCATTTTTAACCTGGGGTTCCTGGACGAATACCGTGTTGCCAAATTTTTCATGGCGCGCGGTCTGGTCCTTGAGCCGCCATTCGAGGTAGGCGGTTTCGCGGCCCTGGATGCACAAGCGGTGGAACCGGCGCTGGAATTCGGTGAAGAGGTCATCCGGTCCGTCCAGGAGGCGGGATTCAAGCAGGGCGGTCAGGGTCATGAAATCCTGGCGTCCCTGGTCAATGACCTCTTCCAAGGTGCGCGAGGCATGGCCGACCTTGATGCCGGAGTCCCAGAGCAGGTAGAGAACCTGCTCGACGACGTCGTTGACGAATCGGTGATGGGGGCTGTCGGGGCGGAATTTTTCGTAGAGGAAGAGGATATCAATATCACTGTGGGGAGAGAGCTGGCCGCGGCCGTAGCCACCCACGGCGACCAAGGCGATGCGGGCCTCGCTGGGTTTGATGTCATGGGAGCGCTGGCCGGATTCCAGGGCCCCGTTGAACATGTGCTTCAGGATGACATTGAAGAGGTCGGCGCGCCGTGTGGTGCACTCGATTCCGCCCTCGCCTGCGCGGTGGGCCATGCGCAGACGTGCCTGTTCCAGCCGGAGGAAGTTGCGGTAGAGATCGAGTTGGTCGCGGTTGCTCTTGTGGGACAGGCCTTCCAGCTTGCGTGAAGCGTGCGTGAGGACGCGTTCCAAGTGGGCGGACATCGATTGGGGAAGATAACGCCCATAGGCGGACCATTCAACCGGGATCATGACCCGCCGGGCGGGTTTTTTACGGCTTGTTCACCGGGGCTCCGGCCCGGATAATGCGTGGGTGATCCATCTTGGCGTCAACATCGACCACGTCGCCACCCTGCGCCAAGCGCGCTACCGCAACGAGCCGCCCGGCCATGTTTCTGTTGAGCCCGACCCGGTGGAAGCGGCGCTCGAGGCCGTGGCGGGCGGCGCCCAGGGCATCACGGCCCACCTGCGGGAGGACCGCCGTCACATCATCGACCGGGATGTGATGGAGTTGAAATCCCGGGTGCCCGCGCCCCTGAACCTGGAGATGGCGGTGACGGCCGGCATGGTGGCCTTCGCCCTGCGACTCAAACCGGCCGAGGCCTGTCTGGTGCCGGAGAGCCGGGAAGAAGTCACCACCGAAGGTGGTCTGGATGTCGCCGGGCAGCGGGAGAAAATCCGGGCCGCGGTGGGAGAATTGTCTGCGGCCGGCATCCGGGTGAGCCTGTTCATCGACCCCGATCCAACCCAGATCGAGGCGGCGGTGTCGACCGGGGCGCCGGTGGTGGAGCTGCATACCGGAGCCTATTCCCGCGCGGTGACGGAACCCGGGAAATCCGCCTCGCTGTCGATTTTGCGAGCCGCCGCCGAACAGGCGCATGCCGCCGGCCTCCAGGTCAATGCCGGGCATGGTCTTAATTACCGTAACGTCAGCGCCTTCCTTGCCACCCCCCACCTCCACACGCTGAATATCGGCCATGCCATCGTTTCCCGGGCGGTGTTCTTCGGCATGCAGAAGGCGGTCAAAGACATGGTGCACCTGCTGGGAAAGCCGATCCCATGAATGGCCGTGTCCTGGGTACGGGCATCGACCTGGTGGAATGCGAACGCATTGCCCGCTCCATGGAAAAGTTTGGTGACCGCTTCCTCGACCGGATTTTCCTCCCGGCGGAAGTGGCCTACGCACGGGCGCAAAAATTCCCCGAGCGTCATCTGGCGGCGCGGTTTGCCGCCAAAGAGGCCGCCAGCAAGGCCTTCGGCACGGGCATCGGGTCCGTGCTGGGGTGGCGAGAAATGGAGGTGCGGCGCGATGAGTCGGGGGCACCGTTCATGGTGTTGCATGGCGGGGCGCTCGATCTTCTGCGGGAACGCGGGGCCTCGGCCATGATGATTTCCCTAACCCACACCGACCATTATGCGGCGGCGACCGCGATCCTGATATCCGCATGAAAGTGCTGCCGGCCGGGTTGCTCCGAGAAGCCGAGGCCGCGGCGATAGCGTCGGGTGCCGCCACGGTGGAGGGGTTGATGGAGGCCGCGGTGGAGGGATGCCTGCGGGTTTTTGCGGCCCGCCCCGATTGGCCCCGGCGGGTCCTGGTATTGGCCGGCAAGGGGAACAATGGCAACGACGCCCTCCTCCTGGCCTCGAACCTGCGATCTGCCGGCCGTGAAGTGGTCGTGGTATCGGCCGGTCCCATCACCGAAAGAACCCGGGTGAATTTAGAACAAGTGAAGCGTGAGGAATCCTCCGCTTGGATCTGGCCAGACCATCCAGAAGTGGGAGGCTCGTGGACCGTGGTCGATGGATTGCTGGGCACCGGTTCGTCCGGCGAGCCCCGGGGTGCGGTGGCGGAAATGCTCAACTGGTCTGATGGCAAAGAAATCCACGGCGTGCGGGTGGCTTTGGATTTTCCATCGGGGATGGACCCGGATACCGGTTCGGTAGCGGGACCCTGTTTTCGGGCCGACTGGACTCTGGCTATCGGGGCGGTCAAACCCGGTTGCCTGGCGGATGCGGCGCGAGGCCGGGTCGGGCGGTTGTTGGCGATCACCCTCCCCCTCGCTTTTCCTCCCTCTGGAAAGGGGGAGGCATTCATCGGTCCGGGCGAGGCCTGCCGATGGATCAGGCCCCTGCCCGCCGATCTGTACAAGCACCGGAAAGGCGAGGTGGCCGTATGGGCGGGTTCGCCCGGCATGGCGGGTGCGGCCCTGTTGGCCAGCCGGGCCGCGTTGCGCGCTGGAGCCGGCTTGGTGCGACTCTTCACCCATCCGGAATTGGTGCCGCTGCTGGCGGTGGCCACTCCCGAAGTGATGGTCCGCGCGGTCGAGTGCCGGGGGGCCTTGCCGGAAACACTGGTCCAGTCGGGCACGATCCTGGCCGGTCCGGGAGTGGGACGCTCGAAGGATGCGGGCTTGCTGCTTCGCCGCCTGGCCGAGGAAACCCGGGCCGCCGTACTCTTGGATGCCGACGCGCTGCATCCTTTGGCAGGGCAGCCGGAATGTCTGGCGCAGTTTTCCAAACGGGGATGTGTGCTCACCCCGCATGCGGGTGAATTGGCGGTATTGTTGGGTGAGCGATCAACCGGACGGAGGGAGGCGGTGAAGGCCTGGCACGCCCGCCACCCCGGCACCGTTCTGGTGGCCAAGGGGCCGAACACCCTGGTGATCGACCACCTGGGCGCCATCAGCCACAATGCCACCGGCCATCCGGGCATGGCCACGGCCGGGATGGGCGATGTTCTATCCGGGATCATCACCGCCCTGATGGCCGGAGGTTATCCGCCGGACATCGCCGCGCGACTCGGGGTCTGCTGGCACGGGCGCGCCGCAGAGCTTGCGGTGGAGGGGGGTGCCGAACAAACGCTGGTGGCGGGGGATGTCATCGAGTCCCTTCCCGCCGCCTGGTCGGAAATGGAACGGTTGGCCGCGGGTAGTGCTTCCGGTCCGGCCCGATGGAGTGGATGAATTAAATCTAACAACTATATTATAGCCTACAATGAAAGACATCTTTGACATCGTCGACGCACAGGACGAAGTGGTCGGCAGGGCCCCGCGTTCTTTGGTGCACCGGGATGGCCTGCTCCACCGCGCGGCCCACATCTGGTTGTTGCGCCGGAACGGCGAAATCCTCATCCAACTCCGGTCGGCCGCGAAGGACCGCCATCCCCGCACCTGGGATTCCTCCGCCTGCGGGCATGTCGATTCCGGCGAGGACTATCCGGCCGCCGCGGCGCGGGAATGTTGTGAAGAACTCGGGCTGTCCCGGGCACCTGTGCTGACGGAAATCGCCTACTGCACCGACACCCGGGAACTCGACCACGAGTTTGTCCGGCTTTACAGTGGATTGTGCGAGGGCCCGTTCCGGCCCAAGAAGGATGAGGTGGACGAACTGCGTTGGCTTCTTCCCGAAGACCTGAGCGCCTGGGTGGCCCGTGAGCCGGAGGCGTTCGCCCCTTCCTTCCGCCATCTTTGGGCCAAATACCGCAGCCTGTTGTAGAACGAGCAGACTAACGACGGAGTAAAAATCCCCCGCGGTTGAGCAGTTCTTCCTTGGGCCACCACCAGGCCGTCCCGGCATGGTAGATCCAATAAAGCACGATCAGCAGGACCAACCAACGGCCTGCCGGGGCCAGTTTTTGGTCCCAGCCGGGAACCAAGGCCCGCCCGCGCCAGGCCTCCCATAGGCAGGCCGCCGTCCAGAGCAGTCCGCCCAGGACCACCAATACGGCCAGTGGATTCAGGTAGAGGGCACGGGACCAGTCGCCGAGCAATAGAGCCCGCATGGCCCGGGTTCCTCCACAGAGTGGACAGGGCAGGCCCGTCCAGGCCAGGAAATGTCCCGGAGTGAAAAACACGCGCTGCCACGGCCCTGGAAGCACGAGGAGTATGAAGCCCAGCCAGGGGACCCATGCCAAAAGCAACCTGAGGACACGCTGCCCGGAATTCATGTGGCCGAACCTTTTTTGACCGCCAGCCAAACCCCTTCTTCACCCGAAGGGGCCAGCCAACTCCCGGTCGACTCCAGACCGGCCGTCTCCAGTTGCCGCGACATCAATTCCAAGGTGTGGCGGTTGGAGAAAAAGAGCCTCATCCGGTCCCCCGGGTCAAAGGCATATTCCCTTCCCTCAAGTTGGACCGTGAGGTCGCTCCGGAAGGTGGCCCAGACCTCCACCCGTTTCAAACCCCCGGCCTCCCCGATCCGGTAATCGAGGGAAAAGTGGTTCCGCTCCACCCCCAGGTCCTCCAGGACGCCGGAAAGCCACTGCCGGGTTTCCCGGTTGTCATATTGGGGGAGTATTTGGTTGCATCCGGCCTGATAGTCATTTCCCGGGGCCAGGTTGGCGCTGGCCAGGAGAAAGTCACCGGGACGCATCCACCCGGCCACCACCGGCAGGATTTCACCCGGGGTGAAATTGGGCAGCAGGCCGAAGAGCGTGAATATGCGCGGAACGCGTCCGGTCCAACGGTCCCAGACCGGGCCGAGATCGGCCGCCGCCCGGAGATCCGCGATCACCGCTGGTGCTTGTTGGCGCACCCCGGTGGTCCGGACCAACGTGTCCAGGGCGGCCAGGATGAGGTCGCTGCTGGTATCGCAGGACAGGAAGGTCGGCCGGTGGCCGCCCTGTCCGAGGACGCGCATGAGTTCGGCCTCCTTGCCCCCATCCCCGCAGCCCAGACCGATGACAGCCAGGTCGGCTTCATGGATGATCCGGGCCATGTGGTCGAAAGCCTCATGGTAGATCCGGCGGCAGGCTTCGTCGCGTTTTGCCGGAGAGTGGGCCGAGTGGACGGCCAGCCAGCGCATCGACTGTCGGTGGGTCAGGTAATGGAAACTGTGGTCCATTTCCCGACTCTCCAGCGACTCCCGCCACAAGCGGGAAACGGCGGCGGGGAAACGGCTGGAATGGAAATGAAGGGGGACCAAAGGCACAGCGGGGAAAGTAGCACTTTCCCCGCTGGTTGCGGAAGGAATAAAGGCCCGGGCCGGGCGGATGGGCGGGGTTCAGACCGCGCGGCGGCGACCGGCGGCCAAGACCCCGAGACCGAGGACGACGAGCAGGGCCGTGGAGGGCTCCGGAACCGTGGTGACGTTGTAGCTCAAGGTCGAACCATTGAGGACCAGGTTCCCGATCAGGCCGGGGGTGTTGTTGATGATGGTGAAATCGGAACCGTTGAAATTGGTCGAATTGAAGGTGATCAGGTCCTTCAGGCCCTCGCTCAGTCCTTCACCCGCGGTGAGGATGATTTCGTAGGTGCCAGCCGAGCCCTTGGTCAGGGCGCCGAGGATGACCAACTGGTCCGAGGTGGCGCCGAGTTCGAAGACGAAATCGGCCCCGCCGTCCCAGATGACCGAGTCGGCGGTGATGGTGCCGGGGCTGTTGCCCGGGGCCAGGAGCGCTCCGCTCTGGAGGGTGAGTGCACCCACCGAACCGGTTCCGGTGAGCTGGCCGCCCGATTCCACGATCACGGTGCTGTTGTTGGTGGAAGCGAGATTGAGATTGCCGCCGTTCTTGATGTTGACCGCCCCATTGCCGGTGCCGTTGGCAGTGAGAGAGGTGTTGAGGATGGTCTTGCCGGCGTTGATGTTGATCTGCTCGAAATTTGAGAAGGCCGAGGTGGCGTTGAACGTGTTGCCGGCGCCGGGGGAGAAATTGAGGGTGTCGCTCCCGGTGCCGCCGTTGACCGCGCCGTTGATCACGGCCGAGCCGCCGGAGACGGTCAGGGTGTCGTTGCCGCCTTCCATCGAGATGGCCCGGCCGCTGTTGCCGGTGATCGTGCCGTAATTGGTGATGGCGTCATTTCCCTCGCCTGTCTGGATGGCCGCGCCGTCGCCCCTGATGAAGCGGGCTGAACCATTTCCGGAGTAGGCCACCCCATCGAGCGTGCCCACGGAGTTGGCATCGGTTTCACCATATTGGCGGGTGACCACACCGGTCGGGGTGGGGATGGTGCCGTTGGCCGTTATGGTGCCGTAGTTGATGATGGTGTCGTTGTCGCGGGCGTCGCCCAGCTTGTTTTCCAGGCGGATGGCGAAGCCGTTGAGCCCGGCGATCGTGCCGGTGCTGTTGTTGGTGATGGTGGTGGCGGCAACCCCGCTGCGGCTGGCGACCGAGTCGTTGTTGACAATGATGCCATTGTTGGCCCCTTGGATCAGCCCGCTGTTGTTGATGATGCCGCCCCCGATGGAAATGCCGTCACTCCCGTTGGCCCGTCCACCGGAATCGTATCCTGCGGCACCGGTGGCGAGGATGCTCGCGCCGGTAAAGTTGTTGATGGTGGCGCCGCCGTCGATGTCCACGCCGTCTCCGTCGCCATCGATGCTGGCCGCGCCGGAACGGTCGAAGATATTGCCGACCCCGGCGTAGTCGCCGCGGATAAGGCCGTAGTTGTTGACGAGGTAGTTCGAAGCCGAGATGTTGGTGGCATCGGAACCGATGCCGGAACCGTTCTGGCCGATGATGCTTCCGCCGCTGAGGTTGTTGATGGTGATATTGGTGGCGGCGGTATCTCCGTCGACGCCATGCCGGGTGCCGATGATGGTGCCGTTGTTGGTCAGGGAGGCATTGGCGGCACTGCGGAAGTCGACCGCTTCCGAGGTATCGAAAGTGTTGGCGAAATTATAACTGCTGTTGTTGTTGGCGGCGTTGTCGTTGACGTTGCTGTTGCCCTTGATCGTGCCGTAGTTGAAAATGGACATGTTGCTGCCCACGCGGATGGCATCGGCGCCATCGGCCTGGATCAGGGCACCGACGTTGTTGGTGATGGTGCTGACGCCGGTGTTGCCATCGAAGTCGAGGGCCTGGCCGACCGAGGCATTGAACGTGGTGGATTTGAAGGTCCGGATGGTGCCGTTATTGGTCAAGGTGATCAGGGAGCCGTTATTCTGCTGCTTGATCCCGTCGTTGGACTGGGCCTGTACCGTGCTGTTGGATCCGACGGTGATGGAAAAATTTCCAGCGTTGTTGGTCAGTCGGATGGCCCGGGCTCCTCCGGATGTATCCGTTGAAGACAAGACCGAGTTCGGTCCGATCTGGAGCGCAGACCCCGGGCTCAAGAGAATGGCACCATTGGCCGCCGTTCCAGTGTAGGTGAGGTTGCCGGAAAGGATGTAGTTTCCAGAATTGGCAGTGTACGTGGAAGCGGATGATCCAGTGGGGATGGAGGTTTGCGCTTCCGCGAAAAACGGGGCTAGTGCGAAGAAGGCGAACATCGAAAAACGTTTCATGCGCTGGAACATAGGATTATTGGTCATTCTAACAATGTGATTCATGTTAAATTCCCGAAACGTTGTAACCTGATTGAATCATAGCTGCTCGGCCCGGTCTTTTCTCTGCATCATTAATCTGTCAGCATGGTATCGTGTCGAAGCATGATGCCTTTTTGCGGTCCCATTCATCCCCAGGAGAGATGGATGCGGCCTGGGCTGCGGGTTGGAGACATTTTGGTCCGTTCTTTTTTCGCACCCGCTGGATGCAACAAGGCGCGGAGGCACGGGAGATCATGCCCCTGCGCTACCCCTTGGAGGGTTGGGCCCCGCGAAAAAGCCAACGCCGCATTCTCCGCCGCAATCGGGATCTCTCCTGCGAGATCAGCCCGACTCGACTGACAGATGAACAACGCGACCTTTTCCTCCGCCACCGCTCCCGCTTCCGGGAGGATGTCCCCGATGCGCTGGAGGATTTCCTGGGTCCCCAACCGGACGGGCATCCCTGCCGTAATGTCACTATTTCATTGCGCCAAGGTCCGCGACTGGTCGCCGCCAGTTACCTGGACTTAGGGTTGGAGTCGGTGAGCAGCATTTACGCGGTCTTTGACCCTGATGAATCGAAGCGCAGCCTGGGCACGGCCACGTTATTGATCGAACTTTTTTGGGCCGCTCAACAGGGTTTTCGTTGGCACTACCCGGGCTACGCCACACATGGCGCCTCCCTTTACGATTACAAAAAAACCATCGCCCGCTACGAATGGCTTGATTGGGAGGGCGGTTGGCTGACCGGACAGCCACCGGGGCAGGACCCCTGTCAGCGTCCGTAAACCTCTTTCGGGTCGAAGACTTTCTCTTTCTCCTCGAGGCACAACGTCACGCCGTTGACTGCCGATGGCCCGGTCGGGATCGAACGATAGAAACAAGAACGAAAGCCCGTGTGGCAGGTGGCTTGGAGCCCCATCACCGTCACCCGCAGCCAGATGGCGTCCTGGTCGCAGTCGGTCCGCATCTCGCGCACCACTTGGACGTTGCCGCTTTCTTCGCCCTTTTTCCAACGCTTGTTCCGGCTGCGGCTCCAATAAACGGCTTCGCCCTTCTCTATGGTTTCCCGTAGGGCCTCGGCATTCATGTAGGCCATCATCAGGACCTCGCCGGTCGCATGATCGGTGGTCACCACAGGTATCAGGCCGTTTTCATCGAACTTGGGGGCCAACTCCAGACCTTCCTCGATCTGTTGCTTGCTGCCTCGGGGCGAAAAGGAGGGCGGATTCATGGGGCGGAAAACTACCACTTCGCCCCCGGCCAGGGCCAGTCCCAAGCCGGAATCTCATCAGGTTTCCCAAATTAAAGGCCCCTTTAGATCCCCAACTATTTTCAGCGCTTTGCAATTCCTCCTTGCCAGTTCGAGCCCCTTCCTTAATAATTGAGAACAGTTCTCAAAAGGATCTTATGTCAAAACTCAGCTCCCTTCGCAGCGGTCAAAAAGCCCACTTGGAAGATATCGGGCCGGATGCGGTTCTGGCCCAGCGATTGATGGCGACTGGTTTGATGCCCGGCCATGAAATCGACCTCCAGCACAAGATGCCGCTGGGTGGTCCCGTGCTTTGTCGATTCCCCTCGGGCAAGCTCGGTATCCGTCATGCCGATGCCCAGAAGCTCCGGGTCAAGAAATCCCCCACCGTCCCGCCCAAGCCATGATCGCCCACGCGTCGGAAACAACCGTCGCCGCCCCCCCGCTCCACGTAGCCATCATCGGCCAGCCGAACACGGGCAAGACCTCGCTCTTCAACCGTCTGACCGGGCTGCGCCAGCGCGTCGGCAACTACCCCGGAGTCACCGTCGAGCGCAAAGAAGGCCGCACCGCGCACGAAGGCCGCGAGCTCATCTGCCACGACCTTCCCGGCACCTACAGCCTCAACGCCGTCTCGCCGGACGAACAGATCGCCGTCGATGCGCTCTGTGGCCGCACTGGCACCGAACCCCGGCCCGATGTCATCCTCTGCGTGGCCGAAGCCTCACAACTCCATCGTTCCCTCCTCCCGGCCATCCAGGCCTCCAGTCTCGGCATCCCGATCGTCATCGCCGCCAACTTCATCGATGAGGCCCATTCCAAGGGCTTGCAACTCGATTTCGCCAAACTGGAGCAGCGCCTGGGTGTGCCGGTCATCCCCACCGTGGGGCACAAGGGCCGGGGCATCGGCGAAATCAAAGAAGCCCTGGTCCGGGCCGCCGCCTCCCGGACCCTCCTCCGGGTCCCCGTCTGGCCGGACTCCATCCGGGAAGCCCTTGATTTCCTCACACCTCACTCACCTGAAAATACCCCCGGCAACCCCTGCGCCTTCACGGCCCAGCGGGCCCTCTTTGATACCTCGGTCCGGTCCCTCGACCGGTTGGCCGGGGCCGAAGAATCACGGAAAGAATCGCTGCGCCGCGCCCACGGCCGCATCCTCTCCGGCGGACACCACCCGGCCACCGCCGAGCCGGTCCTTATATCCGAACACATCCGCGGATTGCTTGACGGGTGCATCGTCCAGCGCCAGGCCGCGGCTGCTTCCTGGGCCCGCCACCTCGACAACGCCCTGGCCCATCCCTTCTGGGGCACCCTCATCTTTGCCCTGGTCATGCTGGGTGTTTTCCAGGCTGTTTACTCCTGGTCCGGCCCGTTGATGGACGCCATCGAGACCGCCACCAGTGTTGCCCAGCAATGGGCTGGTAGCCAACTCGGGGGCCTGCCCATGCTCCAGAGCCTGGTCGCCGACGGTCTCATCGCCGGCGTGGGCTCGGTCCTTGTCTTCCTGCCCCAGATCCTGATTCTCACCCTGCTCATCGGGTTGTTGGAAGACACCGGTTACCTGGCCCGCGCCGCCTTCCTTGCCGACCGTCTTTTCAGCGGATTCGGCCTGAGTGGAAAGAGCTTTGTTCCCCTGATGTCGAGCTACGCCTGTGCCATTCCCGGCATCATGGCCACCCGCACCATCGAAGACCCGCGCACCCGCCTGACCACGATCTTCATCGCCCCCCTGATGAGTTGTTCGGCCCGCCTCCCGGTCTATCTGGTCATGATCGGGGCCTTCGTTGAACCCGTCTACGGCCCGACCGTGGCCGCACTCGCCCTTTTTGCCATGCACTTGCTGGGCCCGGTTCTGGCCTTGCCTCTGGCCTGGTTCCTCCAGAAACTGGTGCTGAAGGCGCCTTCCCCGCCCTTCCTCCTCGAACTTCCACCCTACCGTCTTCCTTCGTTCCGTGACGTCTTCTGGCGGGTGGGCCAGCGCGGACAACGCTTCCTCACCGATGCCGGCACCGTCATCTTCTGCATCACCATCTTGATTTGGGCCATGCTCTACTTTCCCCGACCGGAGGCCCTCAAGGACCAGGTCCGCTCCGCTTGGCTGGCCTCCGCTTCCCAAACCACGGGAACCTCTCCCGCCGAACTCGCCTCCCAACTCGGGGACCCGGAGAGCGAAGCCTCCGGCCAGCTCGACCATGCCATCGCTTCGGCCTACCTCGAACAAAGCATCCTCGGCCGCGCGGGCAAGGCCATCCAGCCGCTCTTCGCACCGGCGGGCTTCGATTGGAAAATCACCGTCGGGGTCCTGGCCAGCTTCCCCGCCCGCGAGGTCATCATTTCCACCCTGGGGGTGATCTACAATCTGGGTGGCGAACAGGACGAGGAATCCACCGACCTGCGGAGCAAGCTCCAGAAAGAAGTCTGGCCCTCGGGCCCCCGGGCCGGACAGCCCGTATTCACAGTCGCCACGGCCGTAGCGGTCATGGTCTTTTTTGCCCTTTGCATGCAATGCGGTGCCACCGTGGCCATCATGAAGGCCGAGGCCGGATGGCCTTGGGCCGTGTCCGCGTTCTTCCTCATGACCGGAATGGCCTGGGTAGGTGCGGTCCTGAGTTACCAGATCCTCTCCCGCTGGACCCCTGTCTAACCCAACCATGAATTCCTGGATCGATGTTGCTTGCGTGGGGCTGATCGTCGGGAGCGCCCTCTACTTCCTCTGGAGGCGCCGTCGCCACAAGGCCTCCGGCTGTGCAAGCGGCTGTGCCTGTGCCCCACGGACGGTTCCCGTCGCCGGACGCCGTCAGCCCTGAATACGGGTTGGCTGGGCGGGCTTGCGGCCCATTGGCTGTTGGCAAGTCAAGGAAGTCCGGCGTTCCCTATTCTTCAGCCGGCATGCAGCCATTCGCATCGACTGCTTTCCCCGCGGTGCCTTTCCGTCAAACAGGCTTTTTTGTAATCGGCCTCCGCCTGGCCGAACCGCCCTCCAACCTCGGCAATCAGTCCCTCCAACACCAGGGCTTCCGAGTGGCCCGGCTCCCGTTCCAGAATAACCGACAGGACCTCTTCCGCTTCCTCCCATCGCCTCCCCTGCACCAGGGCCCGGGCGCGCCGCAGCAACGGACCATTCGCCAACACCCTCCAGTCGATGTCCTGTCGCAACTCGTGCTGTCTGAGCAACAAATCGTCCACCGTTTCCAACATCCTGCCGATTTCGAAAGGCTTGGACAAAAAATCCACCACGCCCAGGCCGAAGGCCCGCGGTAAATCCCGGGCATCCAAATGGCCGCTGATGACCAGTACGGGCGTGTCAATGTGTTGCGCGCGTGCCTGCTCCAGAAACTCCAGTCCTCCTAAGAACGGCATCCGCAAATCGAGCAGCAGCAGATCGTATGAACCGGAAAGGCAGTGGGCCAGGGCATCGCGTCCATCGCAGGCTTCATCCACCTCCACCGGACGCCTGCTCAAGGCCATGCGCAGGATCGTGCGCACCCCTTCCTGGTCGTCCGCGATAAGAATTCTGGCGTGTTCCATGGGCGGTTTCCTCAGCGGCGGTTCCGGCCGCGCACCCCATTTTATAGCATACCTAGCCATATTGTGGTATCCAAAAAGATTTGACAGGACAACCGCCGACCTGGAAGGGATCTTGACAGTCCTCCAAGGAGGCATTGCGCCCCGGTCTTCAAGCCGTATAATCTTATACCAGCCATGTCCGACCTGAAAAACGTCCTCGTCACCTGCGGCCCGACCTACGAACCCATCGATGAGGTCCGCCGGTTGACCAATTTTTCCACCGGGCGCCATGGGGCGGTCATTGTCGACAGTCTGGCCGCCGCCGGTTGGCACGTCACCGTATTGCGCGGGGTCCAGAGCACCTTTGCCCCACCCAAACACGGCCAGATCCTTCCCTTCACCACCCGCGATTCCCTCAAAGCCGAACTCATCCGCCTTTCCAAGGAACAGGAATTCGCCGCCGTTTTCCACGCCGCCGCTGTCGGCGACTTCGAGATCAATGCCATCCTGGACATCGACAACCAACCCGTCATCGCCAAGAAAATCAGCGGCAGTTCCCAGGAGATCAAGCTTCTCCTCAAGCCCGCCCCCAAACTCATCCGCAACCTCCGGGGCTGGTTCCCGAAGAGTGTCCTTGTCGGCTGGAAATACGAACTGGAGGGCAAGCGCCCGCAGGCCGTGCAAAAGGCCTGGAAGCAGATGGTCGATTGCGACAGCGACGCCTGCGTGGCCAACGGCACCGCCTATGGCGAGGGTTTCGGGTTCTGCACGCAGCCGGCCGAACACGCCCACTTCGAAACCGAAGAGAGCCTCATCCGCCACATTGTGACGTGGCTCCCGGAGGCCACCACCATCCGCCAAACCTCGGTCCGGGCCTGAGATCGCATCCCTAACTCCCAACTTCCAACGCTCCGCCGTCATGCCCACTTACCGGGTCGAATTGCACAACCACTGTGACTGCGACCCCCAGGACGCCCTGGATTACAGTGCCCGGGATCTGGTCGATGCCTGCGTGGCCCGGGGCGTCCAAGTCCTGGCCATCACCCCCCACCGGGAAGTTTTCCACGACCCCGATGCTGTCAACTACGCCCGCTCTCGCGGCGTGCTTTTGCTCCCCGGGGTGGAAAAGATGATCGAGGGCAGGGAGATCGTCCTCATCAATGTCGCCCCTGGTGATATCCCCCACCTCATGGCCCGTGAAGACCTCGAAGCCCTGCGTCTGGCCAAGGGCGGGGACCTCCTCGTCCTGGCCCCCCATCCGTTTTACCCGCGGGACAGTTGTGTCGGGCCGGTGCTCGACCGCTTCGCCCGCCTGATCGATGTCATCGAGTGGTGCCACCTCTACCTGGGCTTTTACAACCCCAACCGCCGCGCCGCCGAGTGGGCGGAGAAAAATCACAAGCCACTCATCGCCACATCCGACACCCATGCCCTCGCTCTCTTCGGACGCAATACGGCCGTGGTCGAGGCCGAAACCCTGGAGGCACGGGCTGTGTTCCAGGCCATCCGCGCCGGGAAAATCACCAACACCCACCGGCCCTACGGTCTGCTCGAACTTGCCACCTTCGTCGTCGTCGGATTCCTCCATCACGAAATGCGCAAGTGGGCGCGGAAGCTGCTCCCGGCCCCTTCGTCATGAGCGCACCAACCCGGGTGGTCCGCCTTCAGCGCGCTGATTACGCACTGGTCATCGCTTGGACCCTGCTTTTTCTCCTGGGCTACGCCGGGATGATGACGGCATACGTGCTGGTTGATCCCTCGATCCCATGGGTCCTGCCGTGGAAGCTGGCCGGGATATCCGTTCTTCTTGTTTTTGCCGCCCAGCGCGGCCACTACCCGCTCGTTCTGGGTCTCTGCGGCGCAGTCTACCTGCTCCAGGATTTCCCGCTCTACGGCAGTTGTTTTCTCATCGTCACGCTGGCCTGCTACGGCGCGTTGCACTACGGCGGCCGATACGCCGCCCATCTCTTCTGGGCCGGTTTGGTGCTTTTTGCGGTCGTCCTGCCCAAGGCGCTGTTTTATTTGTTCCCCGACCAGCCCGGCCGTTGGAATTGGCTGGTGGATATGGCCACCACCGGCCTTGTTCTTCGCTACGCCTACTATTTCTACGAATGGCGACGCGGCCTGTGGGAAAAGCCGGACTACTTCCGCCACCTGGGCTACATCGCCTTCATCCCACAGATCTACGCCAATCTCAACTACAGTCCCTCCCAGCAATGGGAGGGTGCCGGGAACTACCCCGTGGTATTCCGACGCGGCCTCCAGCTTCTGGGGCTGGCCTTTCTCAAAATCATCGCCTGGCGCCTGCTCAACCACTTTGCCCCCTTCTCAAACTTAAACCCCGCCGATCCCAACCTCAGCCCCGCGGCCGCCTGGGGCTATGTCCTGCTCAACTACGTCAAATGGTTCCTCTGGCTTTCGGCCAAGTTCGACCTCTGTGTGGTCTTCTGCCGTTTCCTCGGCGCCGACATCCCCCCCAACTTCCGCTTCCCCCTCCTGGCCACTTCCCCCATCGAACACTGGCGACGCTGGAATATCTTCAACCGGAAACTCCTGTTGAAGTTTTTCTTCTTTCCCCTTGGAGGAAGCCAGCACCACACCTACCGCAATGTCGTGGTCGTCTTTGCCGCTTCCGCCCTCATCCTCCACACCGGTTGGTTCGGCTCGAAGTACCTCCTGGCCGATCCCGGCTTCCTCCTCCACTGGCTGGCTTACGCTCTGTGCCAGGCCGGCCTCGTCATCGCCAACATGGAATGGCGCCGCCGCCGCGGTCTCGGCAGCCACCATCGTCCTTCCGGTTGGGCTGCCTTCATCGGCTGGGCCGCCACCTTCTCCGCCATGGCCTGGCTGCATGTCCTCATCCTTGGGCATGTCCACAACACCTTCACCGGCGACCGCCTCCTCGACGCCGGCGGCCGCCTCCGGCTGGTCCTGCGCGGACTCGGGCTTGACGCATGACCCCGCCCGACGTTGGATGGGGCATGGCTGATGCGACTCCCAAGCCCCGCGAACTCCCCGGGCTCACCGCCGCCGTCGACCGCGTGGAGTGCGTGCCCGCCAGCGATGCCCCCCCCCACCGGCCGCACAAGTTCGCCTATCACATCTCCATCCACAACCACAGCCTGCGCGTTGTCACCATCACCGGCCGCAAATGGGTCCTGACCAATGCCAAGGGCCACAAGCTCGTCGTCCAGGGCGATGGCGTCGTCGGCCAGTTCCCCCGTCTCACACCCGGCGACAGCTTCCGCTACAACAGCTACCACCTGGTCGACTCCACCAGCACCGCCGAGGGGGCCTACACCGCCCGCGATGAGGACGGTGAAACCCTGCTCATCCGCATCCCCGCGTTTCCCTTGACCGTCGACCCGGCATCCCCTTGATTTCCCATTTCAGCTTCATCTCCTCCTAACCCCGAAACAATCGATTCCTCCATGAACCTGACCCTCATCGGCGCCGGAAACCTTGGGCGGGCCCTCACCCGTGGCTGGATCAAATCCGGGCTGGTGCCGCCGGGGCAGATCACGGCCACCGACCGCATGCCCGAGGCGCGAGGCGCCTTCCAGGCCATCCATCCCGGGCTCCGTTGGGCGGATTCCATCCCGGCCGCGGTGGCCGCCGCCGATGTCGTCCTCTGGGCGGTCAAACCCCAGCAGATCCACGAGGCCCTGCCGGAGGGGGCCGGGGCCCCGTGGTCGAGTGTTTTCATCTCCGTTTGTGCCGGCGTGCCCCTGGCCCGTCTGCAGTCCTTGTCCGGCCCGGAGCGCCGCATCGTCCGCGCCATGCCCAATACCCCCGCCCTGGTGGGAGAAGGTGTGACCGCCTTGTCCGGCAACGCCGTATGCACCGAGAGCGACCTGGAACGTGCCCGTTCGGTATTTGCCGCTGTTGGCCGGGTGGTTCTGGTCGGGGAAAAGGAAATGAACGCCGTCACCGCCCTTTCCGGCTCGGGCCCGGCGTTTTTTTATCTTCTGATCGACCTGATGGCCAGGGCGGCACGGGAAAATGGACTGGAATCCGGGGAAGCCCTGCGCATGGCGGCGCAGACCGCGCGCGGGGCCGCGCAAATGATCCTGGAAACCGGCACCCCGCCGCGCGAACTCATGGCCCAAGTGACGAGCAAGGGCGGCACCACCGAGGCCGGGCTGAAGATCCTCGACAGCGCACGCACCGAAGCCCTCATCCGGGAGACCATCAGCGCCGCCGCCAGACGCTCCGAGGAACTGGCCAACGGGTGACCGGAGTTCGTCCTTTGGGATGGAAGCCGACAAATCGTCAGGCAGACACAGGCCAGGGGCGGGCCGCCATGGCCATGAGGGCGTTGCGCACGGTGTGGGCGGAATTCACGGCGGTTTCCAGGTCTTCTTCCCGCTCCTGCGAGGTGCCGATCCGTTGCTGAACATCCCGCCAAAGCATGAGGGACTCGACGAAAGGGCCGTCGCGCAAAGTATTGGGCGACATGCAACCCAGGCATGTTCCCGAGTGTTCCAAGACCTGCGCCCGTTCTTCCCGAGAAAGTGCATCCACGGCGGTGAAGCGCCTGCCGTAGGGCAGGCCCTGGATCGGCCGCATCGGACAATCCGCCGCCTCGGCACAACGCGGACATCCCATGGCCAGAGCATAGAGTGTGGCTTCTTCGAGTGATTTGCGGGAATGGGTCATGGGGCTGTTTCGGAGAATGTTCGTTGAGTCGAAGGTTTTATCGTGATTACCCCATCATGAATAGGGCCATTTGTCCCTTTATGTTGCGGTCCTGGCATCGGCGGCGGGGCATCACTTCCATGAATTTGGCCGGTTAAAAGAAGCGGTCGACGTATTCATCCGGAGAGAATGGCCTCAGGTCTTCGGGGGATTCGCCGGTGCCGATGAAAAAAGTATCCAGCCCGAGCTCGGATTTGATCGCGGCGATGGCGCCGCCTTTGGCCGTGCTGTCCAGCTTGGTGGCGATCAGACCGGTCAGGCCGACACTCTTGTGGAATTGTTCGGCCTGGAGCAGGGCGTTGGCCCCGTTGGTGCCATCGACCACCAGCAGGGTGTGGTGGGGTGAGCCGGGATCGTTTTTGCCCACGACCCGCTTGACCTTCTCCAATTCGCGCAAGAGGTTGTCCTTGTTGTGCAGCCGTCCGGCGGTGTCGATGAGGATGAGCCCGGCCCCGGCCCTGCGTCCATCCTCGACTCCTTGGTAGGCCGCGGCGGCGGGATCGCCGCCCTCACGGCCCGCTGTGAACCCACAGCCGACCCGCTCGGACCAGACGCGCAGTTGTTCTATGGCGG
Source organism: Candidatus Methylacidiphilales bacterium (assembly GCA_033875315.1). NCBI lineage: Bacteria > Pseudomonadati > Verrucomicrobiota > Methylacidiphilae > Methylacidiphilales > Methylacidiphilales bacterium. Next base: position 33,012 of record JANRJG010000011.1, on the reverse strand, counting down.
CGGCGCGGAAGGTGTCGGCGGCCACGAGGTGGACGCCGCGGTTCTGGTAGCGGTGGGCCAACTTGGCCAGGGTCGTGGTCTTGCCCGCGCCGTTGATGCCGATTACCATCCAGACCTCTCCGTCGGCTGGCACCGGTGGGGCGGGGACGCGCGGCCAGAGGGCGGTGATTTCTGTGCGGGCGGCGGCCCCGATGTTTTCCGCATTGAGCGGCCGGTCCTTCAACCGGGCCAGGATGCGCTGGACCAGGGCGTAGCCCAGATCGGCCTGGATCAGCATGGCCTCCAGTTCTTCCCAGTCGACCCGGCCCCCGCGGGCCTCGGAAATCCATTTCCTGAATATTCCTATCATGATTTGATAAATCTACTAACTTGACGCTGGTGAGTTGCCGCGCGGGCCGCTCAGGCGGGTTTCTTTTTCGATGGCCGGTTGCCCGGGCCGGCTGTTGGGGCCGGGCGGGGGAGTTCCTTGCGGGCACGGTCGAGGATGCCGTTGACGAATTTCCCGGAGTCGTCGGTGCTCAATTCCTTGGCCAGTTCGATGGCTTCATTGATCGCCACCACCGGGGGAACCTCGGGAACATGGTGCATCTCGTAGAGGGCCAAGCGGAGGATGTTCCGGTCCACCGGGGCCATGCGCTTGGTGTCCCAGTTCTGGGCGATGCGGTTGAGGTGGGCATCGAGTTCTTTGAGACGGGGGGCCATGCCCCGGATGAGCGGTTCGGCGAACTTGCGCGCCTCGGCGGTGCAGTCGACCATGAGCCAGAAAACGAGCAGGCCGTCGTCGAGTGGCTTCGACGGACTGTGTTCCTGCTGGTAGAAGAATTGGACGACCAGCATGCGTCCCTCGCGGCGTTTGCCCATGGGGTAAGTCTTATTTTTTGAGATTCAGGAGAAGTTTGACGGCCTGGGCGGCTTCGCTGCCGCGGTTGAGTTTTTTGCCGAAGCAGCGGGCCCTGGCCTGGGCTTCGTTTTTGACCACCAACACCTGGTGGATGACGGGTTTGTCGTGCTTGAGCATCAGGTCCATCAGCGACCCGGTCACGGTCTGGCCGATGAGGTCGGCATGGGCGGTCTGGCCCTGCCAGATGACGCCGAAGGCGATGACGGCCCCGACATCGCTGCGGGCCAGGAGACGCTGGGTGGCCAGGGGGATCTCGAATGAGCCCGGCACCCGTACGACATCGACCCGTTGTCCCTTGAGCTGGACGAGGGCGGAATCAATCAGGCCATCGACAAACGATTTGTTGAAGAGCGAGGCGACGATGCCGATGGTGGTTTTCATGGGAATGGGGTTAGGGTGCCGTTCAAAGCTTGTGGCCCATCTTGCGCTTCTTGGTTTCGAGGTAACGGCGGTTGTGGGCATTGGGCTTGGAACGGATGGGGACCTGGTCGACGAGTTCCAAGCCGTAGCCGGCCAGTCCGACGACTTTCTTGGGGTTGTTGGTCATGAGCCGCATCCGGCGGACGCCCAGGTCGTGGAGGATCTGGGCGCCGAGTCCGTATTCGCGCAGGTCGGGGGCGTAGCCGAGCTTGAGGTTGGCTTCCACGGTATCGAGGCCCTTTTCCTGCAGCTTGTAGGCATGGATCTTGGCCGGAAGGCCGATGCCGCGTCCTTCCTGCCGCATGTAGACCAGAACGCCGGCCCCGGCCCGTTCGATCATGCGCAGGGCGTCATGGAGCTGGTGGCCGCAGTCGCAGCGACGCGAGCCGAAGACATCCCCGGTCAGGCACTCGCTGTGCACGCGAACCAGGACGGGCTGGTCCTTGGGAATCCTGCCCTTGACCAGGGCCAGGTGATGGCTGCCATCGGTCTGTGAGGTGTAAAGGTGGAGGTCGAACATGCCGTAGTCGGTCGGCATCTGGATGGTCTGCGCACGCACGACCAGTTTCTCGGTGCGGCGGCGGTATTCAATGAGGTCGCGGATGGTGCCCAGTTTGAGGCCATGGGTCCGGGCGAAATCGATGAGCCCGGGCACACGGGCCATGGTGCCGTCGTCCTGGAGGATCTCGCAGATCACGGCCGAGGGGTCGAGGCCGGCCAGGCGGGCCAGGTCGACGGCGGCCTCGGTGTGGCCGGCGCGCTGGAGAACGCCCCCGTCCTTGGCCTTGAGAGGAAAGACGTGCCCGGGTTGGACGAGGTCGGAAGGCCGGGTTTTTTTTCCGGCGAGGAGGCGGATGGTTTTGGCGCGGTCGGCGGCGCTGATACCGGTGGTGATGCCGCGGGCGGCATCGACGGTGACGGTGAAGTCGGTCTTGTGGCTCTCACGGTTGTCGAGGACCATGCGCTGGAGGCCGAGTTGGGTCGCGCGTGCGCTGTCAATCGGGGCGCAAATGAGGCCGCGGCCGAAGCGGGCCATGAAGTTGATCGCGCTGGGGGTGGCTTTTTCCGCTGCCAGGATGAGGTCGCCCTCATTTTCCCGGGAGGCATCGTCGGTGAGGATGACCATGCGGCCCTTGCGGATGTCGGCGATGACTTCCTCGATGGGGGCAAAGACAGGTGGGGTCGTTTTTTTCTTCACAGCAAAGAACTGGGTTCAAAAATAGGCCAAGAGGACGCCGCTGCAACTGAATTGCGGCAGGGGGTCACCTCAGCCGCTCAGGGCTGGGCCGGGGTGGGAACCGCCGGTTGGCTTCCGGTTTGGGCTTGGAGGAGGGCATCGGCAAAGATTGTCGTGAGGGCGGCGGCTTCACCGATCACGTCCTGTGGCACCCGGGACTTGGGAAGGAAACCGTGCTGGTCCCGCTGCCAGATTTCAGCCGCTACCGGCACCATTCCACCCGGACGGCGCACCCGGGCGGGTTCGGACAAGGCCACGCGGACATGGTAGGCCAGATTTTGTCCGCCTTCATCCCATTTTCCGCGCAGGGACACTTGCAGCGCGGGCGCGGCATCGGTGGATACTGGAATGTTTTTCCGCGACAGAACGGCCAGAACCGCGGTTTCGGCCACATCCACCGGCACGGCGCCGGAATCCTCGACCGGTGCGATGACCTGGACCCGGACCGGGCCGAGATCGCGCAACAAGTCTGTTTCCCCGGCGGCTGCAACCTCTCCGGGCACCAAGGGTCGGAGCGTGTCCTGGACCATTTTCTCCACCGGAGCGACCCATTTTTCCACCGGCTCCGGGGTTTTTTCACGGATGATTTCCCGCACCACCTCGCGCGGCGGCGTGATGAGGTAGAGTCCGGCAAAGGCGATGATCGTCAGGAGGTAAAGCGCGATGAGCGCGAAGACGGTCCGTTTCATCCGCTCATCCTAGAAGGGATGGGGCGAGGACCGCAACCCCGGTTCCTGAATCCCGAAGTCAGCCGCGCGATGGACCGCGGGTCAGAGGTAATGGCGCCAATTGATGTCGGGGAAGATGTTGTCACGCCACTCGCAGTTTGCCAGGAAGCGCTCGTCGATGGTGTTGGCGCGGATTTGGTCGTGAAGGCGGGTGAAGCGGAGGATGTGGTCCTTGGTTCGTTTGACCGCGTAGGGCACCATGGTGCCGGTCTTCATGATGAAGGCCCAGTCGCTGCTCTGGGCCAGCAAGAGTTCGCGGGCAGCCTGTTTCATGGCCCGGTCGGTCAGTCCGTAGCAATCCCGGTGATCACGGGCCAGGGCGATCATCCGCTGGGCGGCCACGTGCAAGTGGGGGTAGATCCAGGCGTTCGAGGACTCGAGCCACACTTCCCAGTAGCCCTTGGCCCCCCAACTGGAAGCGGCGGGCTGGGCCAGTTGCTGGGTCGGAAACATCTGCAGGTATTCCCCGGGCGTGGTCGTGCGGTAGGTGTGCTGGTCGTAGGCACTCTTGCGCAGGAAGAAATTGAGGAAGTCGGGACCCTCGAACCACCAATGGCCGAACAATTCGGCATCGTAGGGGGCGACGACGATGGGTTCGATGCCGCCCATGATGCCATGCAGGTGTTGGATCTGCTTTTCCCGGTTGAACATGAAATTGCCCGCATGGTCGGCCGCGCGCTCGCGTGCCACCCCCGGACGGTAGACTTCCTTGTAGGAGGTCTTGCCGGTGATGCGGTGGTATTTCAGGCCGGTGAATTTACGCAGGCCGTTCGGTTGCACGTAGTCCTTGATGTAGTCGAAATCCAGATCGAACCCGACATCGCGATAAAAATCGCGGTAGTTCACATCGCCGGGGTAGCCCTCCTCCGAGGACCAGACCTGTTTGGAGGACTCGACGTCGCGGCCGAAGGCGGCCGGGCCGGACTTGGTGAAGAGCGGGGCGAAGATGCCGTGGCGCGGGCGAGGGTCGGCGAACATGACCCCGTGGGTGTCGACGAGGAACCAGCGGATCTCGGCTTCCTGGAGGAATGCTTCCACGCCCGGCACATAGGCGCACTCGGGCAGCCAGATGCCCCGGGGGTCGCGGCCGAAGCAATCGCGGTAGGAATCGCGCGCGACCATGATCTGCGCGCGGACGGCCTCGGGGTATTCCATCATCAGGGGGAGGAATCCATGCGTGGCGCCGCAGGTGATGATCTCGAGCTTGCCGGCGTCCTGGAACTTGCGGAAGGCCGAAACCAGGTCGCGGTGGTATTTGTCGCTGAAGACATGCAGGCAATCCTTCAGTCGGTGGTGGTAGAACCAGGCCACCTCGTGGTAGCCGTGCTCCTGCCCTTGGCGGGTGCGCTCGATTTCCTTCTCGGTCAACCCGATGAGTTTGACCAGTTCGTGGATGTAGCGCTCTTGCAGCAGGGGGTCCCGGAGCATGGCGCAGAGCGGCGGGGTCATCGACATGGTCAGGCGGAAATCCACTCCATCGTGGAGCAGGCCATCCATCATGTTGATGAGCGGGATGTATGTTTCGGTGATGGCCTCATACAGCCAGTCCTCTTCCAGGAATGAAGGGTATTCCGGATGCCGCACAAAGGGCAGGTGGGCGTGGAGGACGAGGGCGACGTGGCCTTGGGGCATAAGCGGTATTAAACAGGATTGTGACGAATTGGCTGTAACTTTTTCCGGGCTTCGGACTGTGGGTGCTTACCGGGGTGAGATCAGTCGATCTCCCCCAGAGGCGTGGGACGGGTTTCCTGGGGCGTCGGTTCAACCCCGGGATCCAATGCGGTCAGGCGGAGGAAGGAAAGCAGGGCGGAGCGGGTTTCCACCCCATCTGGCGAAAGGGCGTCGATGGGGATGTGGAATTTGCCGTCCTTGAAATTGAAGTGGTAGGAAAACCGCCCGTCGGGGGTGAGTTGGATCTTCTCACCGTCGATTCGAACGGTGGCCTGGGGGTGGGTGCCCCCGTAGATGATCAACTCGGCGTTCACATCCATGAAAAATCCGCGGTCTCCGGCTCCGAAGGACGAACCAAAGGGGCTGGAGATGCTGCTGATCCATTGGCCGGAACTGGTGCTGAACTGGTCGAGTAGATTTTTGCGCAACAACTCGATGATCTCCCCCGAACCTTGCTGGATGCGCCGGATGGTAACGGCGCCCAGATAACTGAGCAACTCGACGTAGGCATCCTCCGACATTCCCGGAGGACGGGGAACTTCGAAGGGGAAGGGGAAGCCCTCCTCCTGGAGGCGGGCCAGGGTGTCTCCCAGATCCTCGCCCGGCTGCTGGAAGCGGGCGATGAGGTCGCGCAGCTGCTTGAAGCTGTAGTGGAATGGAATGGTGACGAACTTGGCCTGGGTCTTCCACGAGATGGCATCCGGGGGGGTGGGTGCGCCGGAGGAACGGGCCACGACTTCGAATCCACCGTCCCCTCGGTAGTAGCCAATTTCGGCCAGGTAGCCCGAGCCCGCCTGTGGTGCGTGGAGATACCAGTCATGCGACCAGGCGGAGATCTGGATCTGCTGGATGCGCGAGCCATCCTTTCGCAGTTCCAGGAAGAGCTTGCCGTCGTGGGCCCGGCTTTGTGCTTCCGCCAGTTGGTCGTAAGTCAGGTCCCAGTAGGCGTAGAGCCACTGGGGATCGCGGGCCACGAGGAACAACTTCCCGGTGCCGTATTTGGCCGGTAATTCGCCCAGATCCTCATATTCCGGCAGCTCGAACCGGGCAGGCTCTGGCGTCGCACCGGCGGCCAGGTCGAATTTGTGGGCGGAAATATCCTCCGGTTCCTCGACCAAAACCACCCGTGGATCGACGCTGCGCACCTTGGTGGTGCGGGCCGTGGAGGGCTGGGTTTTGGTGCCACGCGAAGGAAGCTTCTGCCGGGCCTTGGCATCGGCCACGGACTTTTTGGCCCGGGCCACTTTGGCCTGTTTGGTGGGTTTGGCCGCCGCTTTCTTTTCTTTATCCTTCGATTTCACGAGGGTTTTTTTCTTCCGTTCGAGCGTGGTACGCTTGGCTACTTTTTTTGTCTTACTGGCCATATCGGTTCCTTGTTCCGGTTTCCCTTTCCCGGGAAAAGGGATCTTTCCAAACCAAAGCAGAAGTTAAACCAACAATTGTGTGAAGTTGCCGAAATTTGTGGCGAAAGAGAATAAAAGCATCATGGCATCATCCCCGCTGATCGCCAAGCAAAGTCTTGTTAAGTTTTTATTATATTCCAACGGCCCCATCCCCATTTGGAGTTGATTCACGGGGCTTTCGGGCGTCAGATGTCCTTTCTTCCATTTTTATTCCCATGTTGGCCAAACGCATCATTCCCTGTATGGACGTGGACCGTGGCCGGGTGGTCAAGGGTGTCCGCTTCGTTGACATCATTGACGCCGGGGACCCCGTCGAGTCTGCTTTGGCCTACGACGCCCAAGGAGCGGACGAACTGGTCTTTCTGGACATCACGGCCTCCCATGAGGGCCGGGCAACCATGCGCGATGTGGTCCGCCGCACGGCCGAAAGTGTTTTCATGCCGCTGACCGTGGGCGGTGGCATACGGGTGGTGGACGACATCCGTGCCATGCTCGAATCCGGAGCCGACAAGGTTTCCCTCAACACCGCCGCCCTGGCCCGCCCGGAATTGATTTCCGAGGGGGCCGAGGCATTCGGCCGGCAATGCATTGTCCTGGCCATCGACGCCCGTCGCAACGGTCCCGGCCGCTGGGAAGTCCACACCCATGGAGGACGACGCCCTGCCGGTAAGGACGCGGTGGCCTGGGCCGTGGAGGCCGAACAGCGCGGGGCCGGCGAAATCCTTCTGACCAGCATGGACGCCGACGGCACCAAGGCAGGCTATGATCTCGAGCTGACGCGTGCCGTTTCCCGTGCGGTCAGGATCCCGGTCATCGCCAGCGGCGGGGCGGGCAAACTGGATGACTTTTCCACCGTGTTGGGCGAGGGCGAGGCCGACGCGGCCTTGGCGGCGAGCTTGTTCCATTTCGGCGAATTGAAGATTTCCGAGGTCAAAGCCCATTGTGCGAGCCGGGGCATCCCGGTGCGGATGTCCCGTGCTTAAATGGGATTGCCAGCCGTCCCGGTTGGGGGGATGCTGGTCCCTTTATCCAAGGAGCGGCGCATGCTATTTCCGACGCGCGACATCTTCATCGAGCTTTCCAAACAGGGCAACCTGATCCCCGTCTACAAGGAATGGGTCGCCGACCTGGAAACCCCCATCTCCGCCTACCTGAAGCTGGACACCGGTCGGCACACCTTCCTCCTCGAATCCGTGGAGAAGGGCGAGCGGACCGGACGGTACAGTTTCGTCGGCACCGACCCGCGGGTGATCTTCACCGCCCGGGGCCGCACCATCCGTATCGAGGAGGACGGGCGCGTCCGCGAATTCGAGACCACGCATGACCCGCTGCACGAGTTGGAAGCGTTGATGGCCCGCTACAAACCCATCACCTTCAGCGAACTGCCCATCTTCTATGGCGGCGCGGTCGGCTTCCTGGCCTATGAGATGGTCCGCTTTTTCGAGCCGACCGTCCCTATCGCGGCCCGCGACGACCTCGGCCTGCCAGACGCTTATTTTGTGGTGAGTGACACCCTGGTCATTTTCGACCACTTGGAACGCAAACTGAAGATCCTGGTCAACACCTTCATCGAGGGGGAAGCCGGGGCGGCTTACGATGCGGCGGTGGCGCGGATTGCCGCGGTCGAGGCGTCCCTGCTGAAGCCCGTGGCCGCTTCCGCCATGGAGCCGGTCTCGGAATCCCCCCGCATTGAGCCCGAGGTCAACATGAACCGCGATGCCTATGTCCGCATGACCGAGGCCATGCAGGAATACATCCGTGCGGGCGACATCTTCCAGGTGGTGCCCTCGCAGCGGTTTGCCGTCCCCTATTCCGGTGATCCCATCGTCCTCTACCGCGCCCTCCGCCATGTCAATCCATCGCCCTACATGTTCTGCATCAAGTTCGGCGACATCGCCCTCATCGGGTCCTCGCCCGAAACCCATGTCCGGTGCGAAAACGGACTGGCCGAGATCCACCCCATCGCCGGAACCCGTCCGCGCAAAGCCCGACCGGAAGAAGACCAGGCGATGGAAAAAGAACTCCTCGCCGATCCGAAGGAACGCGCGGAGCACGTCATGCTCGTGGACCTGGCCCGCAACGACCTCGGCCGCGTCTGTGATTACGATACGGTCAAGGTGACCGACTTCATGACAGTGGAACGCTATTCCCACGTCATGCACATCGTTTCCCATGTCATCGGCCAGCTCAAGGCGGGCACCAGCGTTTATGATGTGATCCGGGCCACGTTCCCTGCCGGAACGGTCAGTGGTTCACCCAAGGTCCGGGCCATGCAGATCATTGCCGAACTGGAACCGACCTGTCGTGGGATCTATTCCGGGGTGGTGGGTTACTTTGGTTTTTCCGGCAATCTGGATTCTTGCATCGCCATCCGCACCATGCTCCTGAAAGGGGGGAAGGCCTACGTGCAGGCGGGCGGGGGTCTGGTGGCGGATTCGACCGCGCTGGGCGAATACCAGGAAAGCGTCAACAAATCCAAGGCCGCCCTCAAGGCCATCGGCCTGGCCCGGATCGCCGCTGGAATCGCGGATGACAAGCGCCCCTCAGCGCACTAAATTGTTTCCCTCAGAATCCCATGCTCCTGGTCATCGATAACTACGATTCCTTCACCTACAACCTGGTGCAGTATTTTGGTGAACTCCAAGCCGCTCCGGTCGTCTATCGCAACGACCAGATCACGCTTGGGGAAATACACAAAATGAAGCCGGACCGGATTGTCATCTCGCCCGGGCCCGGCACCCCCGAACAATCAGGCATTTCCAACGAGGTCATCCGCCAGTTCGGCCCGACCACCCCATTGCTCGGCGTTTGTCTCGGGCACCAGTGCATCGGCCACGTCCACGGTGCCGCCATCGTCCGGGCCGCCCGCCTGATGCACGGCAAAACCTCCCCCATCCAGCATGACGGGCAGGGCGTCTTCCGCGACCTGCCCCAGCCCTTTGATGCCACCCGCTACCATTCCCTGCTCGTGGCCCCGGATACCGTTCCCTCCGAACTTCTGGTCTGCGCCACCACCGCCGAAGGGGAAATCATGGGACTGCGCCACCGCGAACATCCGGTCCATGGCGTCCAGTTCCACCCCGAATCCATCCTGACGCGTGAGGGCAAATCGCTCTTGAAAAACTTCCTGGAACTTTGATGACCCCGTGAAAGCGAGTTCTTTTGTCACAGTTCTGAGCACCCTGACACTCCTGTTGGCCTCCTCGGCGGGGAGTGATTCCCACGCCGCGCCATCTGCCAAACCCACGGCCAAGCCCGCCCCCGCCAGCACCCGCACCGGCGAGATGATCTACTTGCGCGATTTTGGGAGCGATGAGGTGGGGTTCCTCTCCGTCCCCATGCAGGAGCCCCCCATGGGCCTGCTCGTGATCCCGGACGGGCACGGGCTGGATGCGCGCACCAAAAAATTGTGTGATCTCCTGGCCGAGCGTGGCTTTCTCGCCCTCGCTGTCGATCTCTACAACGGACGGGTCGCCGCCGACGACCGCGAGGCCCGCACCAACCGGCAGGGATTGGAGCCCAAGGATGTGCGCAAGGCGCTGGAAACCGGCCTCAACTTTTATGCCAAGAGCCCGCGCTTCCAGATGTCGCGCGTGGCGGTTGTCGCCATCGGTGATGCCGATGCCTTCGCCCTCGACCTCTGCCGCGAGAGCAAGAACCGCTCATTGGCCGCCGCCTGCCTGGTCGGAGGGCCCACCCCGTTGCCGGACCAACTGGACGAACTTCACGCACGGGTGCAACGGTTGGATCTCCCCGCTTCTGGTGATCCTTCGGCCGGTATCGCCCAGATTGTGGATTTTCTGAATGCGCCCGAGACGAGGAAGAATTTCTTCCAGCGTTTGGTAGACTGAGCCTGCGTACTGCGGCTCTTTTTAATCTTGGGCCTGGCCCTTGTTGCCTTTGAGCACTGCGGCCAGAATCTTTTTCTGCTCGAACTGCCAGGTTTTCAATTCCTGGAGCAGTTGGGCGTGCAATTGGGCGCGCTCTTCCTTGGCCTCGCGGATGACGGCCGCCACTTGCTGGCGGGAGGATTCGCTCGCTTCCTGCAGGCTGGATAGGTGGTTCGAGCCCACTTTTTCCAGTGCGCTGCGGCTGTGCTCGACGTGCTGGGTCGCCTGGCTGACATCCTGCGCCATCTCCGCCAGTTGTTTCTGCATGGCGTTGTTGGTCACACGGTAGGACTCGGCCAAGTGGTCGGGCAGTCGGGAGACCGCTTTATGCAATTCTTCCACCAGGGTTTTTTGTTGGACCGGGGCCGAACTGCGCAATGCGGAAACGTCGTCCTGTACCGACCTGAACAACTGTTCGACCGAACGTTGGTGCCCTGTGAAGTGCTGGGCGATCAATTTCTCCATTTCCCGGCCGGCCTCGGTCGTGCGTTTCTCCTGCTGCGCAAGCGCGCTGGAAAGCTCTTTCAATCCGCTCCCGATTTCCTCCGACCGTGCTTTGAGCTGGGCCGCCACTGCCGCGGGGATCGAATCCTCCAACTCGCCCAGTCGTTTGGCCAGTTGTTCGCGCCGGACCGATGCATCCTCACCCAGACGGGAGAGGACGGTGCTGAGCTCGGCCCATCGTTGTGACCACACACCGGTCCATTCGTCGGCGAGCATTTTCTGCATGGCCTGCTGCGTCTGGGTGATCTGGCCGACGGCGGAGGCGAGTTCCGAGGAAAGGAAGGTTTGGAGGGTCTCGCGGTTTTGGACGGCCGCACCGGCCATTTCGCCGGCCAGCGCTTTCTGGAGTGCACCATGGCCCGTTTGCAAGTGGGATAGAACGGAGGCCAACTCCGCCGAGGTGCGTTTTTGTCCCTCACTGGCTGATTTCTCGACCAGCTCGGCCACCCCGCGGAGCTCGGCTCCGATGCGTTCGGGGATGCGGCTTTCGATCTGGTTCAGGGCTTGGAGGGCATCTTTGTGCCGTTGTTCGAGGGCCTTTTCCTGGGCGGCCACGGCCTTGGCCGATGTTTCCTGTGCATTGGCCAGAAGGCCGCGCAGCTCGGCCTGTGCCTTGGCCGATTCGGCCAGGGACTGCGTCAGTCCTTTTTCCATTTTCTCGTGCAGACTCTGGGCCCAGCCGCCCAAGTGGGTCAGCGATTGAAGGGTGGTGTCGCGCGTCTCCAAGTGTTGCGCGGCCAACGCGTTCACCGAGTCGATCCCTTTTTCTGTCGCACCCAACAAGAGCGAGCTCATCTCTTTCAGATCGCCGCGGTGGCTGTCCTGGAACAGGCCGAGCTGCTTCTGTTGGTCGGCCAGGCTTGCCTGGAGTCCCTCTTGAACCTTGCGGAAGCCTTCCAAGATTTCAGCCTGGAGCTTGTGGCTTTTCTCATCCGCCTTTTTCGCGCGGGTCGCCAACTCCGAGGCCAATTCGGTGGCGTTTTTGTCGAGAATCGACTGGAGACTCTTTGTGCCGACTTCAACCTGGGCTTCGACGCGGGCCAAATGGGCCGGAAGGTCGCCTTCCAGATGGGTGACCACCCGGTTCAGGGCCTGCGACAATAGGGTGAATTGCTCCAGTCGTTCCGAGTCGGCCACCTGCTGGCGGTGGATCTGCTCCTGGTGCGTGCTGCCCAATTCTTCGTAAAAGCGCTCCGCCTGGGACTGGGTGTGTTCCTGCACGGTGGCCAGGCCCTGGCTGACTTTCTCCACCAGGGCTTTCATCTCGCCGGACCATTCGCCCATCAATTGGCTGACCCGCTCGGGGATGACCCTCTGGTCGTCGGCTGCCGCCAACAAAACATGGTATCGCTCCAGGGTGATGTCCTCAAATTCCTTGATGCCGGCCCGCAGGCCCGCCACGGCCTCATTGAAGGCCTGTCCGCGTTGCTCCATGTCGGCGGCCAAGACCGCCCCGCGCGATTCCACGGCCGCCAGCAGGGTCTGCAACTGGGCATCCAGTCGGATCTGGAGAGATTGGGTTTGCGAAGCCGCTGTTTGACGTGAGTCCTCCAGTTTGCCGGTGAGCTTCGTCTGCCCCTCGCTCAATTCCGCCAGAACTTTCTCCGAAGCGGTGAGTCGCTGGTTGATTCCTCCCAATACCTGGGTGGTTTCCTTCAGTTGGGTCTGATTTCGTCCCGCCTGCTTTTGTTGTTCTTCCAGCAAACGCGAAGAGAGTTCATCCAGCCTGCCCGGTGCGCTTTCCAGCTCTTGGGAGATGGAGGCCAGGGTTTGCAAAAGTTTCTCCTGCTCCATTTGGCGCTGTTGTTCCTGGGCCTGCAGGCGATCCCCGATCAGCCCACGGACGCGGGCCAGCTCCGCCGCGGTTTCGCCCTGTGCCTCGATCAGGGCTTGATGGCGTGCCTCCGCTGCCCGTATGGCCTCCGTTTGTTTTTGCGCCGCATCCGCGCCCTGGCCGGCCAGCGAGGTGGTGATGTCCTGCTTGAATTGCTCCACCGAAAGATAAAAAGCCTGCTGCAAGGCGGAAAAGCGCCGGTCCATGTCCTCGACGCGATTGGCGAAGGCCAGCAACTCTTTTTCCTTCTCCGCGGCAAGGGTCTGTTGCAGACGCTCAAAGGAGGCCTGGCTGGCCTCGGTTTCTTTTTTCCGGGCTTCCTGTTGTTCGCTCCAACGATCAGATAAACTCTTTTGCAGCGACTCCAGGGACTGAAGTTTCAGGGCCAGGCCGGATTGCATGGCATCCAGGAGCACGGTGGTTTCTCTTTGCGACTTGCCAAGGATTTCCTGGAGCACCCGCTGTTGGGTGTCGCGCAAGTCTGCCAGTTCGCCGGCCAGGGCCTGGGTTCCCGACTGGCCCAGGGCCTTCACTTCGGATTTCAGGTCGGTGAGGAGCTTCTTGATCTCGCCCTGTTCTCCGCTGACCGATTCGATGGAAATCTTCTGTCCCTCGCCCAACTGGTCGGTCCGTCGTGCCAGTTCAGTGTTCAGTCTTTCAAGAGCAGTCTGGATGGCGCCCAGAGCAGACCGGGTTTCCCCGTCCAGGGCGGCGGCAGAAGGGGCAAGAGCCAGAGCGGGAGGGGAGGCCGGGGACGGGGGGTGCTCGGCGAGCAGGGTGCTCAATTCATCGACCTCGCCCATCGTCTTCCAACGCTCCCAACCCTTGACGAAGATGCGGGTCTTCTCGTTCAAGAGACCACCCCGTGCGAACAGAATCAGGTCGTCGCGATTGAACGGCCCCCTAGGATTGTTGTTCAAGCCGACGATGTATTCGGGCTGGTTGGGGTTGCCTTGGGCCATGGTGCGGTAATCTTGTAAAAGCTGACTATAATGATGGTCCCAAAACAAACCAGCGCATTTGCATGATCTGGATGCGTGGACATCCGGGATTGGCCATGTTCCGTCCGCCTGCTTAAGTGGCGGGGTGAAGCCAGTCTCCGACCACGTGGATGCCGCCTACATGGAATGTGCCCTGACCCTGGCCGCCCGGGGCCTGGGTCGCACCAGTCCCAACCCGTGCGTCGGCGCGGTCCTCGTCCGCGGCCGGAAAATCCTCGGTCAAGGCTGGCATCGTCGCGCCGGAAGCGCCCACGCGGAAGTGCTGGCCCTCCGCCAAGCGGTCCGCCGGGGCCATTCCACGCGCGGGGCCACGCTTTATGTCACGCTCGAACCCTGTTGCACCCATGGACGGACCCCACCTTGCACCGGGGCCATCCTTGCCGCCGGAATCCAACGGGTGGTGGTCGCCGCCACCGACCCCAACCCCGCCCACGCCGGACGTGCCTACCGCATCCTCCGCAAAGCGGGCGTGACCGTCACCACCGGTGTGCTGGCCCGCCAGTCAGCCGCCCTGAACCGATCTTTCAACCACTGGATCACCACCGGCCGCCCCTGGGTCGTGGGCAAAGCCGCCTTCTCCCTTGACGGGAAAATGACCCGGCCCGACGGAAAACAATGGCTCACTTCCGCCACCGCCCGTCGCGATGCCCACCGTCTCCGCGCCACCTGCGACGCCATCCTCATCGGTGCCGGAACCGCCCGCCACGACGACCCCCGCCTGAACGTCCGTGATTCCCGCCTTCCCAGTGGACGCCTACAACCCTGGCGCGTCATCGTCACCCGCTCCGGAAGATTGCCCCGGCATCTCCATCTCATCACCGACGCGCAAAAAGACCGCACCCTGATCTACCGCCATCAATCCTGGTCCCGCGTGCTGAAAGACCTCGGGAAACGGGGTGTCACGCGCTTGCTGGTGGAAGGTGGGGGCGAGGTCTTGGACGACCTCGCCCGAAAAGGCCTGATCCAGGAGAGCATCCACTACTACGCCCCCTTCCATTTCCATAACAACCGCAAGCTGGTTTCCGCCGATCGTTTCCGCGCCCTTCCGCTCCAGAACACCCGCCTCACCACCCTCGGCCCCGATTTGAAGCTGGAAGGTATCGTGGCTTCGTTTAAAACCTGAATCGCGCATGTTCACCGGAATCGTCGAAGAAGCAGGCACAGTGGTCTCCCTCGAAACCACCCCCAAAGGCTGCCGCTATGTCGTCGAGGCCCCCCTCTGCTCGGCCGGTGCCCAACTGGGCGAAAGCATCGCCCACAACGGTTGTTGCCTGACGGTGGCGGCCATCGCGGGCCCACGGTTGACTTTCGATCTGTTGGAGGAAACCCGCCGCGCGACCAACCTCCTTGGCCTGAAGCCCGGCAGCCGGGTCAACCTTGAACGTTCGCTCCGCGCCGACGCCCGCCTGGGCGGGCATTTTGTCACCGGTCACGTTGATGGCACCGCCACCGTGCTCCGTTGGGAACGTGAGGGGTCGGACTATGTGCTGGAAGTCGAGGTCCCCGCCGGGGCCGGACGTTATCTGGTGCCGAAGGGTTGCATCGCCATCGATGGCATCAGCCTGACCGTGGGCAAAGTGGACGGACCCCGCTTCAATGTCTGGATCATCCCCCACACCTATCAAGTCACAACCTTACAGGATCGGAAACCCGGCGATGCTGTGAACGTGGAATTCGACCTCCTGGCCAAATACGCCGAGAAGTTGCTGGCCGCCAGGGGTTGAGGGCCGGGGTGCAAGCTGGGGAGGAAGTCCCGCCCGGTCCCCTGGAAAGCCCCGGTTTTGCTTTTCCCGCGTCCCTTGATCTGCATGATCCACCCATGGACCTTCTCAAAATCATCCTCAGCATCTTCCTTCCACCCGTCGCCGCCTTCCTCCAAGTCGGCCTGACCCTGCACTTCTGGCTCAACATCGTGCTGACCCTGTGCGGCGGCCTCCCCGGCGTCATCCACGCCCTCTGGCTGGTCGTGACCAAAAAGCGCGGATAAACGGATGTCCTATCGAGGCTTGGGACAGGGCGTCTTGTTTTTGTTGGTGCTTGTCTTCTTCGAAACCACCCACAGCCGCGCCTTGGGCCAAAATACCGCGGCACAGGCCAAGCAAGAAAAGACTGCTGTTTTGGTTGAAGGGCTCCTGGCCGATCTTCCAACGGGAACTCTCTATAGTCTTGATCCTTATCCAAAGCTGGACCTGCCTCGTGGCCGACAATTTCAGGGCTATCCAATTCTGGGTCAATGGCCACTGGCTTTGACGCATGAGCGAAGGGAAGTGTACAAGGTATTTCTCAAGTCGATCAGGAACAATCCGCGAGGGGATGTGGCCGAATGCTTCATGCCAAGGCACGGTCTTCGTATTCAGATTTCCGGAGGCCGGGTTGATTTTCTGATATGTTATCAATGTCTCACAGTCCGAATGATCCAGGACCATGCACATGAGGAGTTTGCGATTGATAAAGGGGGCGGAGTTTTCTTCAACGCATTTTTGAAGAAGCGCGGCGTGCCCCTCTCGCATTTGTAATGTAATAATCCCTGCTTTGCTCCGTTACCTTTGTTACCTTCTGTTTAATCATGCCTTCGCATTTCCGTTCCCCGATTTCCCATCTCTACGTCCACATCCCCTTCTGCACCCACATCTGCCCTTACTGCGCCTTCCACAAGGAACGCAACCTCCTGCCGGCCATGAAGGCTTTCCTTCCGGCGCTCAAGCTGGAAATCGCCCGCGCACGGGACATATTCGACCTTCAGCCTGAAACGGTTTTCTTCGGAGGGGGCACCCCCTCGGCCCTCAGCATCTCCCAACTGGAAGATCTCTTTTCCATCTGGCCCCGGACATGGACCGATGTTCCCGAGTTCACCTTCGAGGCCAATCCGATGACTTTCTCCCCCGACAAGGCTCGGCGGCTGCGGGACTGGGGTGTCAACCGCATCAGCCTCGGGGTGCAATCCTTCGACGACGGTCTGCTTCAACTCCTCGGCCGCACCCACCGCCGCGACGACATCCGCCGCACCATGGACCTCCTGCGCGGGGCCGGGTTCCGCAACATCAACGTCGATCTGATGTTCTCCCTCCCCGGCCAGACCATCGGCCAGTGGGTGGACAGCCTGGAGCAGGCCCTCGCCCTCCAGCCCGAGCACATCTCCACCTACAACCTCACATATGAGGAGGACACCGCCTTCCTGGAGAAACACCGGCGTGGTGAATTCGTCTCAGACGAGTCCACCGACCGCAGTCACTTCACCTGTGCCATGGATGTCTTGGAAACGGCGGGCTACGGTCAGTACGAAATTTCAAACTTCGCCCGGCCCGGTTTCGAGTCCCGGCACAACCAGGCCATCTGGGAGGGCCGGGACTACCTCGGCCTCGGCCCCAGCGCGGTTTCGACCGTGGGCGGCCTGCGTTGGAAAAACATCGCCGACACCCTCCGTTATGCCGCCTCGGTCCGGGAGGGCGGGCCATCGGAGCGGGAGGAGGAAATCCTCACAGAGGATCTGCGCCAAGATGAACGGACCATGCTCGCCCTCCGCACCCGCGAGGGCGTGCCCGCGGCCTGGCTGGTCCGGAAGGCGGAGGAAACCGCCCGTTTGCTGGAGGCCGGTCTGCTGGAGCGGAGCGGCGACCGCTTCACCCTGACGCGGTTCGGGAAACTGGTGGCCGATTCGGTGACCGAATTATTGGTTTGAGCGCCCCAAGAACCGGGCATGTCGCTTTTTCCTGAATTCTAAAAAAGCTTCGCGCCCTTCCCGCCCTTCGCGGTAAGATTCCTCCTTATGTCCTTTTCCGCCTACGCCCCCGGACGGGCTGAATTGCTTGGGAACCACACCGACTATAACGAGGGCTTGGTCCTTTCCCTTGCCATCAACACCGGCACCACCATCACCGGAACGATTCTTGACGACAACCGGTTGGTCCTGACCTCCCGGGACTTGCCCGATCGCTACGAAGGTTCGGTCCGTCGCATCGCACCCGGACCGGAGCACGCCTGGTACAACTACGTCCTTGGGGTCATCCAGGAACTCGGACACCGCCAGGTCCTGCTCGGCGGGGCCTCTCTGGAAGCTTCCTCCACCATCCCCATCGGGGCCGGCTTGAGCAGCAGCGCCGCCTTGGAGGCTGCCACCGCCCTCTTCTTCCAAAAGCTTTACCCCTACGACCTCGACCGTCTGGAAATTGCCAAAGCCTGCCAGGCCGCCGAGCACACCTACGCCGGCGTAAAATGCGGACTGCTCGACCAAATATCAGTCCTCATGGCCAAGAAGGACCACGCCACTTTCATCGATTGTCGCAGCTTCGAGGTCCGCCACCTCCCTCTGGGTGGCGATGCCCGCTTCGTCATCGTCAACTCCGGTGTCAAACATGCCCTGGTCGCGGGCGAATACAACGAACGCCGCGCTTCCTGTGAGGAGGCGGCCCGCTTGTTGGGAAAAAAAGCCCTGCGCGACACCCACGATGCCGAACTCGACGCCCAAAAAGACCGGATGCCCGAACGGGTGTGGAAACGGGCCAAACACATCACTGGCGAAAACCGCCGCGTCGCACTGGCGGTGGATTTCCTGGCCGCGGGCAACATGAGGGCCTTCGGGAAACTCATGGTGGAATCCCATGAAAGCTCAAAGGTGTATTTTGAGAACAGTTGCGAGGAATTGGATTTCCTGGTTGAGACGGCCGTGGCCAGCCCCGGCTGTCTGGGGGCACGCCTGAGCGGTGGAGGCTTCGGCGGGGCGACCATCAACTTGGTGGAGGCTTCCGCAGTGGACGCTTTCGCCTCCGCGGTCGATCAGGCCTACCGGGCCCGATACGGCACCGCCCCTCTTGTTGTGGCCACCCCGGCCTGTGATGGGGCGCGGTAGTCGATCGATTCTTGCCCTTGCCCGGGGGGGCATACGTGTTCATGATTCGCTGACAGGATTCCCCCCCCATCCCGACCGCCATGCGCACCTTAAGACTCGCCGCCAGGCTGCTTGAGGCCCTGTTTCTCCGGTTGCCTCCGGAGATCCGCGCCCACCCGGGCACGTATTTCGGTATCGGTGGGGTCATCCTCTTGCTGGATCTGGTGACCGGCATCCAACTCCAGGTTTCGCTCCTCTTGTTTTTTCCCGTGGCCCTCTGTTCCTGGTACTGCGGGCGAGGCTCGGGTTTCACTCTGGCGGTTGTTCTTTCCCTCGGACGCCTCCTCATCGCCCTATACGCCGAGGCCAATATTCCGCTGTTGTATTTTCTGGCCAATACCGCCATCCGCCTCGGGGTCCTCTCCGGGATCGCGCTTTTGACCGTGCGCGCCCGCGAGGCATTGCAATTGCAGGAGCGGGTGCGAATCCTCGAAGGCATCCTGCCCATGTGTTCGTTCTGCAAAAACATCCGCGACGAGGGAGGACGCTGGACCCGGGTCGAGTCCTACATCAGTGACCGTTCCACTGCCCAGTTTTCGCATGGCGTGTGCCCGGATTGCGCGCGCCAACACTACGGGATCGACCTCAATCCGGGCTCCGAGGGCCAACGGACCTCCGGTTGACCCCCCGGTGCGTTGGTGTAGTTTCTAAAAGCCGCCCCCTGCGCCCCGTATCCCGACCACCATGAACGCCAAGAATGTCCTCGGAACCCCGCTCATTCCCTGCAGCACCGAGCCGATGACCGGTTTCTACCGCGACGGATGCTGTCATACGGGTCCGGAAGACCATGGCAGCCACACCGTCTGCGCCGTCATGACCGCGGCTTTTTTGGAATTTTCCCGCAGCCGGGGGAACGACCTTTCGACCCCCAGGCCAGAGTATCATTTCCCTGGTTTGGTTGCGGGGGATCGCTGGTGCTTGTGCGCCGCCCGTTGGAAAGAAGCCTGGGAGGCCGGCCAGGCTCCGGGCGTGGTTCTCGAAGCCACCCATCAGGCCGCCCAACGCGTCATTCCTCGCTCGGTGCTGGAAGAACACGCCATTCTGGCCGACGCCTCCTGAAGCGGACGGCTTGGCTACCAGTTAGGTGTGCAGGAGCGCTTCCGCTGCGGCCTGGCACCCCCGCAGGTCCAACTTGCCCGAGGCCAGCGTCGGCACCGCGTCCACCCGGAGGTAATGTTTGGGTATCCAGAGATTGGGCAGTCCCCGGGCGGCCATGCCTTTGCGCACCACCTCGGGGTCGATGTCTTGGTTCGCCAGCACCACCAGGGCTTCACCCTTCTGGGCATCACGTATCCCCACCACCGCCAGGGACACTTCCCCCCCGCCCCGCAGGATCTCGAGCAGGTGGGTTTCCACCGTTCCGTGTGGCACCATCTCGCCGGCGATTTTGGAAAAGCGGCTCAACCTGCCGTCGATGTAGAGAAACCCATCCCCGTCCAGGTGGCCCACATCGCCGGAAACATACCAGCCGTCCCGCAGCACCTGTGCGTTGCGGACGGGGTCGCCCAAGTAGCCTGCGAAGACATTCGCCCCGCGGAATTCCAGCATTCCAGTAGAGGACAAGGGAAGGGCCTCTCCCGTTTCGGGATGGGAAACGCGGACCGCGATCCCGTAGAGCGGCCGTCCGACGCTTCCCACGGTCCGGCCGGGGGTGCGCCCACCCGCAGCTTCCACGACCCGGTCGGTGAGGTTGGTTGATATCACCGGGCTGGCCTCGGTCATGCCGTAACCCTCGCAGACCGGAATCCCGGTGCGGGATTCGAATTCCTGAAGCAACGGGGTCGGGAGTTTTTCCGCCCCCGTCACCACCAGGACGAGGGAGTCCAACTGCCCGGGTCCGGCCTTGCGCAACAACGAGCGCAGGAAGGTCGGCGTGGTGATCAACAGGGCAATGGCATGCCCGGCGACGATCGAGGCAATTTTGGCGCTGTCCAGGGGTGAGATATAAGTGACCACGCGCGGACCGCCGGCCAGCGGCCACCACAGGGTCACGGTGAATCCAAAACTGTGGAACAAGGGCAGACATCCCAGCAGGGAAGGAACGGTCCGGGGGGGCAGGATGGCCCCGACCTGGAGGATGTTGGCGATGAGGTTGCGGTGTGAAAGCGGAACCCCCTTGGGGTCGCCCGAACTCCCGCTGGTGAAGAGCAAACCGGCTTCGCGCGTTCCGCCATGTTCCGGAATGCCGAGATCCCGCAGGATGCAGCCGGCCGGCAGCAACAGGACCCGCAGGGCCCGCAGAAGGATGGCCGAGCGGCTGAATCCGGCCAGAAGGCGGGGCAGATCGAGGCGCGTGTTGGGCCAGGGAAAATCCCCGGCCTTGGCCACAAAGGCCTCGGCGGTGAAGGCGTGGGTCAGTCCGGCGGCGGCAATGGCACGCTCGTTGGCGGCCCGGCCCATGGTGAAGTTCAGATTGACCGGGGTTTTGTCGGCCAGCAGGCAGGCCAGATTGGCCAGGGTGGCCCCGAGTCCGGGAGGCAGGACGACGCCGACACGGGGACCGGGCACCTGTTGGCGGATCCAATCTGCCAGCAGCCAGGCCATCGCCAGGAGCAGGCCTCCGCGCAGGGAACGGTTGTCAGCATACGCATCGGTGATGATCGTGTGGAAGAATCGCCGGCGCAGGTTGCGCACCACCAGGGTGGCAAGGTGGCAATCCAGGATGGGCAGGTGTTCCAGCGCCCGGTTGCGCAGTGTTAGGATTTCTTCGGCCAGCGCATCCTGGTCCAACGCAGCCGGAGGGATGGGGGTGCCGGCATGAAGGTGGCAGGCCACCGCCGGGGTCCAATCTTCCAGCGGGGGCTGCGGTCGTCCGAGCCCGACACGGTCGGTGCGGAGGATCTCCAGCGGGATGACCGTGGCACGGGCCCGGCGGGCCGCCGACACCCGTTCCTCTGGGGAAAGCCCCCGGTGGACCCAGATCACTTGAAAGCCTCGCCGGTGGGCGTCGACGGTGCGTTCGGCCATCTCGTTCGCCGAACCCACGCAAACGGCTCCCAGCAGCCGCGCCCCCCAACGGGCCCGCCAGACCGGGGCAACCGGGGCATGGACCAAGACACGGCACGGACAACCCGTTCCGCTCAACTCACCGATCAATCCCGCCAACTCCAGCAACCCCGCGTTCTCCAGCCACCAAACGGTTTCCCGCCCCGTCCTGGACGGACGCCCTTCGATCCAACGGAAGCGGCAGAACGCGGACAACCACCAGGAAACCAGCAAGCCAAGCATGGCGCGAGCCTACCTGCCGGGCCCCACTCTGGCAAAAACAACCGCGCACTTGGGGGGATTGTCCGCGTTGGTTTTGACAAGAGACGAAGTCGGCGGCATCTTCACCCCATGCCCTGTTGTCGTTCCCAACTGGTGGAAGCGGTTCAGAAAACCTTGGGCCGCCAGACCAGCAAAGCCGCCGCCGAACGTGCCCTCAATGCCGTCTTGGAAGCGATCCAGAACGGGGTGCGGAAGGACAAGATCGTCCAATTGGTCGGCTTCGGGACATTCAAGCAGGTGCAGCGACGGGCACGCGCCGGGGTGAATCCCCGCAATCAGTCGAAGATCCGCATCCCGGCGCGCAAGAGCATCAAGTTCATCCCCGGCAAGGCATTCAAAGACAGCCTCTGACCCGCTCAGCGGCAACCACGCTGGCCATAAGGGTAATCATACCCCCGGCGATGGGAGATGTATCCATAAGAAGGTGCGTAGTAGTAGACCCGCGGGGCCGGATAAACCACCACCGGGGCCGGGCGGTAATACCCCGGGGCGTAGGAGGGCACCGCCCATGGGTAGCCATAACTCCCGTAAACCACCGGCCCACAGGACGGGCGAACACGGATCGGACGCGGGGCGCAATAATCCCCCCCTCCCAGATTGATGCTGACATTGACACCGGCCGAAGCGGTGGGAACCAAGGTAAAGAGGGCGAGGGTGGACAGGGCGGACAGGGTGACCAGGCTGGATTTCACGGACAATTTCATCATTTGCTCCTTTGCCGTTCTGACGACGGCACGGTAAAACGGATTCAGTGGACACCTTGCTCAGCGGGTATTTCGAGGGGGAATGCGGCGCCCAAGTGCCTCTGCCCGTGGAACGTCTGCGCCAACGCAAGGCGGCCAAATGGATGGGCTTGGAAACACGCTCCCTGCTGGCCGCTTCCCTCATCGCCGCTGACCGGGCCGGCTTGCCGGATGCCGAGCTTCCTTCTTGCGGCGTTTGCGTCGCCGCTCCGCCGGCGGAACTTCCCACCCCACTCCCCGCAGCCTTTCCCATGGACGTGGCGGCGGTTCGGGATCTGTTGCGCGACTGGCCCCCGCTGTGGCTGCTCGGCTGCCTGCCCAACATGGCCGCTTCCCACCTGGCCATCCAATTCCGTGCCGGTGGGCCTTGCCATACTTTGGCGACCTCTTCATGGGAAGAAATCACCCGACTTGCTTCCGCCTGGCTGCTGGAGGGGGAAGCCGACCGGGTCATCGCCTGTGGTCGTGGAGGTGACGGCCGCGTCCGCGCGGCGGTGTTCGACAGCTCACGACCCCGGAAGGGAGTTCAACCGTGAATCCGCCCGGTGTGTTGTCCGGCCGGCATATCCTTGTCACCGGAGCCGGGGGTGCCCTCGGGCGTGGATTGACCGCCGCTTGCGCGGCCGCCGGGGCAACCGTCGGGGCCTTCATCCGCCAGCGCCCGCCGGGTCCGGAGGTCCGGGCCTCCGCCGCCCCCGATCTGCAGGATGTGGATTCGGTCGCCCGGGCCCTCGGGGAGATCGAGTCCGTTTCCGGTCCGGTCCATGCCTTGATCCACGCTGCCGCCACCCATGGCGACCGGTTGGTGGCGCGCCAGAGCACCGCCTCCTGGTCGGAGATGGCGGAACAACCGCTGCGTTCGGCCTTCACCTGTTCCCGTGCCGTCCTGCCCGGTTTCTTCCGTTCCGGTGGTGGAGACATCCTTTATATTGGATCATTGGCGTCCATGCGCCCGCAACCGGGCCAGTGCGCCTACGCCGCCGCCAAAGGAGCCCTGGAAAGCCTGGCCCGTGCCCAGGCCCGTGAACTCGCCCCGAAAAACATCCGCGTCAATTGCCTGGCCCCGGGTTTCATCGACAGCCCGCGCCTGTCCGCCTTTTCACCGGAACAATTGGATGCGCTGCGCGCCCTCGTTCCCCTGGCCCGTTGGGCCTCGGTGGCGGAAGTGTCGGCCTGGGCGGTCTTCCTTCTTTCCCACCGCGCCTCTTACCTCACCGGTCAAACGATCCGGATCGACGGCGGCGCTTCCATTTGAATCCATGAAACCCAACCTCAACCCCGACCCCCACTCCCTCCTCCCCCGACTGAATGCCGAACTGGCGGCGGCCCTCGGTCTTGACCCAGCGGAAATCCAGCCGCAGTCCAAACTGGTCGACGATCTGGGTGCGGAATCCATTGATCTCATCGACCTCACCTTCCGGATTGAAAAAACCTTCGGCATCACCGTGCCGGAGGGGGAATTGTTCGAAGACCCCAAACATCCGGCCCGCCTTCTGACCGTGGCTGACGTCGCCGCCTACATCGCGGCCAAACTCGGGCCCCCCGGCGTGTGAGTACTGAATCCAAAGAGCGGGTGGCCGTGACCGGCCTGGGTGCGGTTACTGGATTTGGAACCGGATGTGCCGCACTCTGGGCTGGACTCTCGACCGGTAGTTCCGCGGTGCGGCGCTACGACCTATTCCCTTCCAAGGGATTTCCCGTGGCCATCGCCGCCCAGGCCCCGGGAATCCTGACAGAAGACCGGGCCCTGGTCCTGGGACGGACGGCCCTCCGCGAAGCACTGAGGCAGGCCTCACTGACCGATGCCGTGTCCGTCGGGCTGTGCGGAGCGGTGGGCTGGCCGGCCTGGCCGGCAAAGAATGAAAACGGCTTCGCGCACGGCCTTGATACCCTGGCCCGGGAGCACAACTTCCGTGGGCCGGTGCTTTCCTGTCTTTCCGCCTGCGCCGCCTCCACCCAGGCGATGGGCGACGCCGTGCGTTTGCTTCGGAACGGGGAGGCCGCGGCCGTGGCCGTTGTCGGGGCGGACACCCGTCTTTATCCCCTGGCGTTGCTGGGCTACCACCAGCTCGGTGCACTAACCACACACCACCGGGAAGACCCCGCGCGGGCCTGCCGCCCCTTCGACCGCGACCGCGCGGGCTTTGTCATCGGCGAGGGGGCGGGGGCCCTGGTGCTGGAAACCGAATCCAAGGCACATGCTCGCGGCGCAAAAGTGTGGGGCTTTATCCGTGGGACCGCATCCACCTGCGACGCCTTCCGCCTGACCGATCCCGAGCCCGGTGGAGTGATCGCGGCCCGCTGTCTGGAAGAAGCGATCACCCGTGCCGGATTGGAGCCCGCAGACATCGGCTACGCCAATCTCCATGGCACAGGCACTCCGGCCAACGACCGTGTGGAAGTAGCCGTGTTGCGGCGGGTTTTCGGTGAAAAGCTGGGCCAAGTGCCCTGCGGATCATTCAAATCGATGATCGGGCACCTTTCCATGGCAGCGGGAGCGGTGGAAATAATTGGCACACTTCTGGCTCTGCGGTTTGGCGTGTTGCCGCCCACCCGGAATCTGGATCATATTTCAGAGGATTGCCTAGGGCCAGACTGGATCCAAAACAGTCCTCGCCAAGCCACCCCACGTTTCGCACTCAAAGCTTCATATGGTTTTGGCGGCCAGAATTCAACGGTGGTGCTGGAAGCCACAGGATGAACCGCGGTGGCCCACCTGCCACTGACAAAAAGTTCGCGGCGCATCAAGAGCGAGAATCACTCCTACCGTGGCAAATCACCCGGGCTGCTTTGGTGTTTTGTGGCTTATTAGCGACCTTAAAACAGGCGTCCGGGGGAGGGCTGATGACGGCGCGAGCAAAGTCAA
Organism: Candidatus Methylacidiphilales bacterium; assembly: GCA_033875315.1. Lineage (NCBI taxonomy): Bacteria > Pseudomonadati > Verrucomicrobiota > Methylacidiphilae > Methylacidiphilales > Methylacidiphilales bacterium. The sequence continues at coordinate 7,662 of JANRJG010000011.1, read as the reverse complement.
GCAACCCCTGGACCATATCAATACCGCACTCGCCAATGCTGTAGATAGGCTTTGTTTTTAATCCGCGGTTGTTGTATACAATAGGGCCCTCAAAAAATTTCATCAAATCCCCCAAAAGTCGGAGCCCCCATGAAATGCCCCACCCTACTATCATCTGTTGTTCGGATTGTTTTCCCCGTGGCCCTATGCGTTTTGTATATCAATCCATTATGTGCCCAATCGATGCTCCAAGACCGATGGCAGAGTGGCTACTTGGAATTCAAAAACGACCCGTTTCCCACTTCACCGAAAACTTCCGCTGCTTTTGACGAGGCGGGAAATATCTATTGTGCCAAAGGATACACCAATGGCCCCAAAAGCCCCGGGAAAAACATCCTGAAATTTGATGCCACCGGTAATTTTGTGAGGACATTCGGGTCGTTCAGCCATCTGGGAGGCATTGCCTGCCGAAACAACGAGGTCTTTGTTCTGGATTTGTTTGGGACTAAAAAAATATCCGTATTCAGCCCGGACGGTGCCCTGTTGCGGCAATGGGGCGACTCGGGATCGGGCAATGGACAGTTCGGCATATTTAGCACCAACTACAGCGGCATATATAACGGGCTGGCCGTTTCCAGCGAAGGTGAAGTTTTTGTAGTGGACCCCGGCAATGCCCGGGTGATGGTTTTTGGAAGTAACGGAACCTATCTCCGTCAATGGGGGGGATCCGCCTTGGTTCCTGGGAGCTTTGGCAACGGGTTGAGTCCCAGCCCCAGCGGAGTAGCACTGGGCCCCGACAACCGAGCTTACGTGACTTCCCCTCATTCATCCTTGGCTGTGCAGATTTTTTCCAAGAACGGGGAATACCTGAGTAAAATCAACTTCAATGATGCCGCCACTGCCGTGAGCCCGGACGGCGTATTATGGTCCGGCGATTACGCCTTCCAGATGAATACGCCCGAAGGGGAGAGTGCTAGCGGAGACAAGCCCTTTGAATATGTCATGGGTCTGGCCTTCAATCAAAAAGGAGACATGGTCGCGGTGGGCAGCGTATCAGGCAGCGGTTCCTACACAGGAAGCCACCCCATCAGATACTACCGCAGGGTTTACGGAACCTCTTGGAGTCCCGTTTACAGCAGTTCTAATCCCTTGGGGGCCAACCGCGCTAATACGGCCGGAATTGATGTGTCCCCATCCAGCACCACATCGATTCCACAGCCCTTGGTTCTCAAATCCGTCCAACGCCCCGGAACGGCTCTCATGGACATCGATTTTTCCGTCAAAGATGCCGACTCACCCACGGTCACTGTGGCTGCGCTGGCCTTGGCCAATGGCACAGTAAGTCTCGCCAACGTTCTCAAATTGAAAACGCTTGTCGACGGAACAGGATCCAAACTGGGGACCAACATTGCAACGAACACCACCCACCGCTTGACTTGGGATGTGGCGGCGGATTGGAGCACCAGTTTTGGCCAGGTTAAAATCGAAATCCTGGCCAATGATGGCCGTAATCTATTCCCTTTCCATTGGATCACCCTTCCCGCCGAAGGTACCAACCCATCCCTGACCCTCAGCAAGCGGCCCATGGTCGACGAAGATTATTTCTACCTCTGGTTCTGGCTCATTGCCACGGGTGATCCTTCCATCACGCTCACTTCGGGAAAGGTTTTCGGGGTCGGAGGCAGTTACAATGGGATTGAATTGGCATCCGGAACGACCACGACGACCCAGGGCAAGAGTTTCCTGTTGGCCAAATTGGGTGCCCGGGCCATCACGGCCCAGGAGTTGGCGCGCGCCCAGGGCGGCAACTACAACTTCGAAAAGCTGAGCACCTCCACGGCAGTCAAGCTTCCCTGATCCCCCGCCCGGCACCCACACCATGAAACGGGCTTCCCAACCGCGAGGCATCTTCCAAGCCGCCCTTGCTGCGGCATGGTTGCTTTCCGGAACCTGGACCCAAGCGGCCGTCGTGCAGTTCACCCAACAGTCGAATCCTGCCGGCCTTTTCACCACCAACAGCACTGCTGTGGAATCCTCCACTTCCGCCACCTCCCTGACCGCAGCCGCATCTATCAACGGATACCGCTTCACCCATTGGGAAGTCCAGGGAGTGCGGCAAAACGATGTCTACGGTCGTGGAAAAACCAGCTTTTCAACCGTGGTCTATGAAAACACCACTGCGGTCGCCCAGTATCTACTGGAAACTCTGGATTCCGATGTCGATGGTGTGCCGGATTGGTTTGAAATCCACTATATGGGAGATCTGACCCGCTCCGCAGCCGACGACTCCGACAACGACCAACTGAGCCTCATCAATGAATACAAGCGAGGCTATCATCCGCATCTGCCCGACGGCCTGAGTGAGGGCGGGTTCAGCCGCCGCAGATCGGAATCCTCCCTGGTCATCCAAAATCCCCTCTACGCCCTGCTGAAGGAATTGAGCGACCCGCCTGGAATCCTTGCCAACGAAAGAGCCATCGCCCTGGGCACTACGGTGACCCTGGCAACCGCCCCAACGACCTACAACAATACCTACCACTGGGTGGGCTGGTTCCAAGGCTCCACCCGCCTGGACAAACCGTTGGTACCGGCGCCCCAAACCTTGGTGATGTCAGCTGCAACCACAGTCACCGCCCGTTACGTGGATGATTCGATCGATTCAGACGTTGATGGAATATCCGATTGGTATGAATGGTTCTTTTTTACCTCCCTGTCCCAGGCCGGCGATTCGGATAGCGACGGGGATGGAATTAGCGTGTCAGTGGAGAAAACTAGGGGCTATTCTCCCCTCTTGACGGACAATTTGGTCGAAGGCGGCATTTCCCGAAGGCAGGGAGAACTCAGTGCGGTCAATCTGGCCGGCTTGTCCACTTGTCGGATTCTCAGCAATCCCCCGGGTATTCAAAATACGGTGACGACCGTTCCCAACCTGACCACGATCACCACGCCCAACCTCCTGAGTTCGTTCTATAACGGTTATTACTTTGCCTATTGGGAACGGGATGGTGTGCAACAACGGGATGCCAATGGAATCGCCTTGGGCGAATTGTCTTTCTCGGTCAGCCAGAACACCACCGCCACGGCATTCTACCTGTTGGGGTCGCAGGATAACGATGCGGACGGAGTTGCGGATTGGTATGAACTCCGCTATTTTCCTAACTTGACGCAAAATGCCGGCTCTGACGCGGATGGCGACAATGTCAGCCTGCAAGTGGAAGCCACCCGCAACTACCATCCACGACTGAAGGACACCCTTGCGGAAGGCGGCATTTCCCGGAGGCGAGGGGAACTAACCACCATCAACCTCCAGCCTTACGAAAGCCTTACCGAAGTCCAGGTCAAAGGAAAACTGGAGGGGGTCTTCTCGGATTTCCCGGAATCGCCGTCGGGATGGAACTTCGGACCGGCCCCTGCTCCCGCTTTGGGAGATTGGGACGGGGATGGCGATCTGGACCTCTTTGTCACCAGTCAGAGCGGCCTCTTGGTTTACCAAAACAAAGGCACGCCCTATAAATCCAACTTGTCCAACGAGACTTCCAACTTCACAGCTGTTTCCAATGCCCTCTCCGGTATGACCGGCGCTCTTTTGGCAATCGGCGATTGGTCGCGCGACGGCCATGCGGATCTTGTGATCAGCGGTGGTGGTTCGAATCTGGTCTTCTTTAAATCCTCGGGGCAATGGAATACACCCACTGCCGCCACCCCGGATTATGTGCTGGCCGCAGGACTTCCGGGTGCACTCCCAGCCCTTGGCGACCTGAACAACGACAGCCGGCCGGATCTGCTGCTGATCGGCACGGATGGCATAGCCCGGGTTTATTGGCATACCGGATATGGTGCGGCCCCCTACTCGGCATCCAACACGACGGATAACTTCCTCGGCATGTCCGTTCCCGGCTCTTTGTCCGCAGGAATTGCCGACATCAATTTTGACAGCATTCCAGATGTGTTATTGTCCGACACTGCCGGAAGGATCTGGGAATTCAGGGGGCAAGAGGGTTCTTCTCCCACTCTTTACAGCAAAGTATGGGCGGGAACCGGGGAAAACTTTGCCGATGGCCTGCGCATCGCCGTGGCCGATTGGGACGGGGACGGGGATGCCGATTACCTGGGCGGTGTGGCCAACGGCGGCTTGATTGCACGCATGGATCCCCGGGTCGGACGGCCCATGGGTTTGACGCTGGCCGAAGGTGCCAAGTCCATCAATTTGGAATGGATTCCTGACCGCCAGTCACGGATTGCTGGATATGAAATCTACCGGGCGACACAATCCACGGCGAACCCCTTCAACATCATCAATATGGAGCCGGTCACGCTGCCCAGATACAAGGACTCCCCCCCAAGTCTGACCACGCTTTACCATTATTATGTGACCGCTCTGTCGAAGGCTTTTTATCCCGGCAACACCCTTCCCGTGCTCGTGGAAAGCCCCCGATCCGACACGGTCAGCGGTGCCATCAACAAGGTTGTCCTTTCTCTCCGCGACAAAAAAGTCAAGGCGGGGGCCAAAGTTAAATTCGACATATCAATCGACAATGCGGCCGACATTCGCGGTCAGGGCATGCAACTCGATATCCAATATCCCACCGGTCAGCTCACTCCGGTTTCCCAAGTCGATTCCGACGAGGCTTCCATCACCACAACGGGGTTGAGCCGCAATCTGGAGTTCATAGACAACGGTTTGATCGCCAACGGTCACCTGCTCTTTTCGGGAACCGGGGGCACTCTAAAGAACGGCTCAGGGAAAATGCTCACTTTGCACTTCGTGGCTTCAGGGCAGCTTGCCAAGGGAACCCGGATGGAGGTTTCCATCCCCCATGCCGAGTTTTATGACAACTTGGGAAATCCCCTGGCTGTCACCATACGAAATGTGGGCTATGTCATCGTGGATGCCGCCTACCAAGAGGGCGATATCAACGGCGATGGTGTCGTCAGCAAAGAAGACAAAACCCGGCTCCTGGCACTGCTGAAGCCCAAAGCGGCGGCTCCCACTGAAGATGAACTTTCCGCAGGAGACTTGAATAACAACGGCATTTTGGATCAAAACGATCTGGTTCTGCTGGTCCGTCTATTGGACGGACTGTCAGTGGATGAGTAAAAGGAGTATAACCATGCATTCCGGTAATTGGATCGCAGTCTGCCTTCTGGTAGTCATTCTGAGCCGGCCGACGGACAGTGTGGCCCGCACTGTTTCTTTGCCCGATTACCTGGCCAATCCCGGGTCCCGTGTCAAAGTCCCTGTTTATCTCGATGACGCCACGGGAATCGCCTCGATCAAAATAAAAATCAATTACGATTCCTCCGCCCTCGTATTCAACGAGGTCGAATGCACACAACTAGGACTCCAATTCGAATTATCCCAGGCCGATGACGATGGTGTCATTTCCCTGATTCTCTTCCGCCATTCCAACCTGACTTCGGGATCGGGCATGCTTCTGTTGCTGGATTTCCAGGTAAACGCCGGCGCCGCCGAGAATCTCGTCAAGAGCCTGGCCGTTGCAGACGTCCAATTCGGGGACAGTTCCGGTGTCGTTTCCATGGATCCATCAGGCAGTTTGTCGGTGCGTGAAGGAAAGATCACTGTCACACCGGACCCGCATATTGATAATTTTCACAATGGTCTGCCCGATTGGTGGGAACAACTACACCAACTCGACCTCTTTTCCGCCTCAGCCGGGACGGATGACTTGGATGGTGACGGCAATCCCAATCTGACAGAATTCGTTCTGGGCTCGAACCCTCATGTTTCTGACAACGCCGCCTACCAAGGCACGATGGCCACCAACGAAGCACCCGAAGGCACATTTCTGACCCTCCAGACCAATCGCCGGAATCTTCTTCCTCCTGGAATGCACGCTGTCTTTGAAGAATCTCGGGACATGCTCGAGTGGCAGGCCATCGACCTTTCCACTCAAATGGTTGGCTTTCCGGTGGGGATTGGGGATGGTATTGAAAAAGTAACCATAAGAACTTCATTCCCCATGGTTGGCCCCCAGTCTTCTCCAAAGGGATTTTTGCGACTTCGAATTTTGAGCGACTGATCGGCCTCATGTTCCGGCTGGTATCGTGCAGCGGTCCTGCTTGAGTGGGAGGCTTCTCATGCCGAAAAAACGACCGTTGTTCTCCTGGGGCCTGCTGCTCCGTCTGTTGGTCACAGCGGGCGGGGTCGGTTACCTCTGCTTTTTCAAGGACTGGGGCACCATCCGTGACGCGGTGCACCAGGCCGCACTGCCCTGGCTGGCGGCGGCCTTTGCCGCCTACGGCCTGACGACGCTCCTCGGCATCTTCCGCTGGCACCTCCTGCTCGGCGCTTGCGGGGCCCCGGTGGCTTTCACCCGTACGGCCCAACTCACCCTCATCGGCCTTTTCGCCAACACGTTCATGCCGGGAGGCATGGGAGGCGATCTGTTCAAGGCCGTCCTCGTGGCCCGCGAGGCCCCGTCGGTCAAACCCACGGTCATCATGTCCATTGTCATGGAACGTGTGCTCGGTTTCGTGGCCATGTTCATGGTCTCCACCACCCTCATCCTCGGTCGTATCGGTCCCCTGACCGAGGAACCCGTCACCCGCTACGCCGTCATCCTTTACTTCGCTGTTTTTTTCCTCACCCTCGCGGTCATCGGGTTGGGCAGCATTCCCGGGATCGGGGCGCGCCTGCCTTTCTGGCAGCGCCTGCCGGTGCGGGAAAAGCTGGCGGAAGCGGGAAAAGCCTACCAATTCTTTCTGCATCACAAGTCGTGTTTCTGGGGTGGGTTGCTTTATTCCGTCGCCGCGCACCTCTCGCTCCTCTTCAGTTGTTACGCCGTGGCCATGGCCCTCCGGCTGGAACTCGGTTTCTGGGATCTGGGAGCCGTCCTGCCGCTCATCGCCCTGGTCACCCTGGCCATTCCCTCGGTCGGCGGCCTGGGAGTGCGCGAACTGGCCTTCCAGCATTTCCTAACCTATGTTTCAGTAACCAAGGAAACTTCCATCGCGCTCTCCCTTGTCTTTTTTGCGGTCACCCTCGGTTGGGGCTTTTCCGGCGGTTTGGTCTACCTCTTTTACCGCTCGGCCCACCCCCGGGCGGTGGAACCGCAACCCGACGAAGGGGATGTCTGAATTCCGGCTCGCCCACCCGGCCTGACCGGCCTAGAGTTGGATCGCCATGTCCCTGATCCCCCTGCAGAACATCCACGTCCAGTCTTCGGTGAGACTGCCGACGCCGCGCTTCTTGCGCGACGAGATCCCGATGGGCTCGACCTGCCTCGACACCGTGGTCGCCGCCCGCACCACCATCCAGAACATCCTCCAGCGCCGGGATCCCCGCCTGCTCGTCATCGTCGGGCCCTGTTCCATCCATGACCCCGAGGCCGCCCTGGAATACGCCGGCCGGCTGGCCTTGCTCCACCGCAGCCTGGAAGACCGCCTCTTTATCGTCATGCGGGTCTATTTCGAAAAACCCCGCACCACCGTCGGCTGGAAGGGTTTGATCAACGATCCCCATCTGGACGGGACCTGCGAGATTGCCCAGGGCATTGAGTTGGCCCGGACCATTTTGCTCAATGTCAACGGCAAAGGCCTCCCCTGCGCCACCGAACTACTCGACCCGGTCACGCCGCAATACATTGCCGACCTGTTGAGCTGGACCGCCATCGGCGCGCGCACGACCGAAAGCCAGATCCATCGCGAAATGGCCAGCGGACT